>CAZPAL010000154.1:0-3256 GCA_964584525.1 uncultured Dehalococcoidales bacterium
TGTGTCAGTGCGAACTGCGAGATTATGCTTTCAGGGTCGGACATGAACTGTCTTTTTATATCTTCATCCCCGAATACCTTTTTAACCATGCCGGATAAAGTTTCAGACTGCATACTGTGCCCTCCTATGCGTATTTTCGGAAACTGATTGTAGTATAGTGGGCATTCTGCCACACGTCAAATATTTATCAAATCGAAAAACCTGGCACCCGCGTCAGCCGCAGAACCCGGCCGGCGGCGCTTGACAGTATTTTATCAAAATCATATCTTGAGGAAATGGGTAGCACCTTCTGGAGGATTTTTTGAAAAACAAGCTGGTTTTAGTGGCGCTGGCGTTAGCTTTGGTTTCGGTGATACTCTCGGCATCCTGCGACAGGGGGGTTCTCACCCCTGGCGAGGGGGAGGCAACCGAATACATGGGGGTATCCTTGACGCCTATCAGCGCCCAGAATAATAATGCCCTCAAGGGCACGCAATACATTGACCGCGATACATACAGGCTGACAATTGACGGGCTGGTGGATACCCCTCTGAGCGTTAGTTACGACGGCCTCCGCTCTTATCCTCAGGTGTCCCGGTTGACCGACCTGGACTGTGTCGAAGGCTGGAACTTCACCGCCAAATGGACAGGCCCTCAACTCCGTGCCATCCTGGATGATGCCGGGGTAAGGCCGGAAGCTAAAATCCTTATTTTTTACACCTCCGATGCTCCTGAGGGTTATACCTCGCTGGATTTAAGCTATATATATGACCGCGACATTATCATGGCACTTAAAATCAATGACGTCACCCTTCCCCCTGACAGGGGCTTCCCGCTGCAATTGGTGGCTATGCAAAAATGGGGCTACAAATGGGTCAAGTGGGTGACGCGCATCGAAGTATCAGCGGATGAGACCTTCAGAGGCTTTTGGGAAAGCCGCGGGCTGAGTAATGGCGCCGATGTTCCAGCCGGTAGGTAATGTCAGGATACCGGGGGAAGGCTGGCGGTGGTTGCCTGCTTGAGAATTATCTCAGTGTCGCGCGCCCGGTTCTTTTTTCTTTCCTTCAGCCGGCGCCATACAAACCAGCCGGTTCCAGCGGCTAGTACCCCGGCAAATAGCACGGCTAGAACCGGCGCTGGATTGAGCGAGGCCAGGAGATTCCCAGCCGCCTGTCCGAAAAAAACTCCCAATGAGACGAAAAAGGCCGCCCATAGTACCATCGATAGCCCGATACCGGCTGCAAACTTACCCACCGGCATGCGCATGGTGCCAGCTACTATTGAGAGCGGGGCCATCAACGCCGGGAAAAAACGCCCCGCCATGACCGGCAGGAAGGCCTTTGCCCCTAAGCGCTCTTTAGCCCGTTCCAGGCGTTCGACGCTTAAAAAGCCGGATTTTCCCCAGCGGCTTATCAAGCCGTGACCGAAATACCTGCCGGCGGTGTAGGCAGTTGCGCTGCCGCACAAGCTGCCGGCAAAAGCCGCAGTCACAATCGCCAATCCCAGTGCAACATCACCGCGCGCCATCTGATAACCGGCATATACCAGGGCTGTCTGGGTGACACCGGGGGATGGTATGCCCACTTCCTTGAGCGCCTGGGCTGCCAGCGTAGAAAGGATTAATATCCTGTCAGCCTGCGCAAATGCAGCCGCGGAAGAGAGGATCTGCCCGTATGCGCCGTAATCAATCATTTATTGGTGGGTATTATGCCATAATGGCCGGAGACGGCACAATAGCGGCCGGCAGACTGGGGTGGGGGACTCATGCGGGCCAGTTGGGACGAGCACGGATTATGGCATCGTAATCCCGGGCGTTATCAATATCCCCCGAAAAACTAACTGAATCTGATTCCAGTGCGCCAAAATTCAGCCCAAACGCCAATTCAAGGTAGTGATGGATTTTAGGAATGGTCATACGCCGCAATGCCATGTCCAGCATCAGCCGCACCACGAATAACCCATTTCTGCTTCCCACCAGTCGCTTTACCAACAACTCATAAACCAGTTTTGGCCAGACCAGCATACCTTCGCGTTCACGGCGCACGCCATCTATCAGGTTTATCAGACCCGGTATCGGTTCTCCGCTGGAACGATGCAGGACCAGCCTGTATCCGGATGCATCCGGGGTTTCGCTACAACTCAGCAGTTTGCCTCGAATCATCGCGATGCTTTGCGGCGAACAGAGCTGCCTGTAATCTGAAAAAAACATTCTCTGGAAGCGTTTATGGGGGTAAGCCCTGGCAATTTGCTCATAGGGGATGAGGGTAAAAAAGACATCGTGCGGTTTATGCTCGGCCTGTGCTATCAAATGGTCGAAGTCCTTGCTGAGCACCAGCGGAATGTCGCTTGGGACGAGCATGATTAGCATTTCGCTGAGCTTTTCAGGAGGATAGAAATCGACGATGTTCTCCAGTGACTTTCCGAGCGTGGCCGCCAGGGATGAAGCATCGGCTTGAATGGTAAAAAACACATTTTTTCCGTGTGGCTCGGTTACGGGCTCCAGGTCTCCCCCGGGTGGTTGTGCGATAAAAACCCGTTCCACCTCAGAGGATTGTAACGCGGTCAGGACATAATCGGCCATAACCCGCCCCTGGACGGGCAATAAGGCCTTATAAGTGCCTCCCGCTAGACCGGTTTTTTTGCCTGTCAGACCGCAGGCCAATACCAGTGCTACGACAGTCACACGAGGCTCCGGTGATTTTGTTCCAAGAATCCGGCTGGTAACCAGAAACTGCCCATCGCAATCCGGATGATTGCCGGCGTTGGTCTGCGAATCTTTGAAAAACCTTTGGCTTTGTTATTGTAACGAAAGGCGTCCCTGGAGAGAATCGAACTCTCGGCCGTCTGCTTAGAAGCCATAGGGTCGGGTTTTTGCCCTTTTAGCTTTGGAGCGGTTTGGGGCTCAGGCACGGACGGAAAAGCCGAAAATGGCAAGGCAGTGGGTGTCTGTTTTTTGTTCGTGGATGACCTCCTATATAACATAATATTATTTGGTGTTCCAGTTCGACCATATGTATATTATGCCAGACTGGGAACATACAGGGAAAGAGGCCCGGTGACATCGTTTCGGCCTCACTGGGAATAATTTTACGAATCAGGACGCCATTGTAAATGGAAAACGAACCCACGACGGCCGGTGGTGGTGATGTGTGATGTCAAAAAAGGGCACCAAACCTTTCACGCTGCCACCGATGCGGCATAGTAACATAGAACGCCGGACCAAGCGGAAAGGTTTGGTGCCCTTTTTTGACAACACCCCCCAAACACACCCAACACA
>CAZPAL010000155.1:0-3238 GCA_964584525.1 uncultured Dehalococcoidales bacterium
GCTGACAAGCAGGCGGTAAGATGACAATCCATTCTGGATAAGCCTGACATTCTGGCGCATATACTGGGAAGGCACCGCCAGGATGACGGCGTTGGTCTGCTTGAGGGCCTCGGGCAAGGAGGAAGTGATTTTCAGATTGCCGGGAAAGGTGATGTCGGGCAACTGGCGTGAGTCCGGGCCTGCATGCCGCAGTCTCTCGGCTTCTTCTTCCGTGCGGGCCCAGAGATGGGTGGTCAGTCCCTTGCGCGCCATCACGATAGCCAGGGTCATCCCCCAGGTGGTGGTGCCGATAACGCAGATTTTAGACATGCGGCGGTTTCCCCCTGATTACGGTATGAGGATGACTAAGTTTGCGCGACACCGGCCCCGGCTTTCTGGTTAAGTTTGCGTTCCTTGCCGGCCAGCAGGCGCTGGATATTATCGCGGTGGGCCAGGATGATGATGAAAGAACCGGCCAGCACGAAAGCCATGTATTCCAGCGGGAAGCCGTATATAAGAGTAAGGGGGATCATGATGGCATAGGCGCCTACCGCTCCGGCGATGCTGCCCAGCGAAACGTATCCGCTTAATCCGGCGCCGATAATCAGCAATTCACCGGCGAAGAGTGCCGCTACCGGGCAGAGCGCCGCCAACCCGCCTATGAAGGTGGCGACACCGCGCCCCCCCTTAAACCCGGCGAACACAGGCCAGATATGTCCGACGATGGCCATGATGGCGGCCAGGCTCCTGATGGCAACCGAGCCCATGGTCAGGTTGCCGAGTACAAGCTGGTCGCCTCCCACTATCACTCCGGCTAGAAATACCGCCAGCAACGCTTTGGCGATATCAGCTCCCGCCACCAGCACGAAAGCCTTGTGCCCGAAATTGCGCAGCACATTGGTGCTGCCCGTGCGTCCGCTGCCATACTGGCGGATGTCCACTTTGGCCTTCCATCTGCCCAGGAGCAAACCGAACGGTATCGAACCTAACAGATAGGCAATCAGGATGGACAGGATGAACTTGGAAGCAATCATTTATCACTCCTGGTTTTGAATACGAGGCGCAGCGGGGTGCCTTCGAAACCGTATGATAGGCGTAACTGGTTTTCCAGGTAACGCTGGTATGAAAAATGTAACAACGAGGCGTCATTGACAAAAAATATGAAGGTGGGCGGGTTGACTTCCGCCTGGGTGGCATAGAGGAATTTCAACACCCGGCTTTCGCGGTGGGGGGGGGAATGTCTGGCCACCACCTGTTGCACCAGGGTATTGACCTGCGAGGTAGTGATGCGCTTTAGCCTTTCACGGAAAACCTCGCCGGCTTTGGGCAAAACCCTCTTGAGCCCTGCCCCGGTAACCGCTGAAACAAAGACGGCAGGGGCGTGGCTAAAAAATTTAAGCCTGGATTTGAGGTATTTATTTACCTCTGTTTTATCCAGTTCGGGGGTGAGGTCCCACTTATTAACGATAATCACCATCCCCTTGTATGCTTGCTGGATGTAGCCGGCTATATGCAAATCCTGTTCCGTAATCATCTCGGTGGCATCCAGCACCAAGAGCGCAACGTCCGCCCGCTCGACGGACTCAAGGCTACGCCCGACGCCGTATCGGTCAACGCCCTGCCCCTGGCGGCCGCGCTTTTTAATGCCTGCGGTGTCTATAAGTAACACATCCTGGCCGTTAAAGTCAAGGTGAGTATCTATCGAATCGCGGGTAGTGCCGGGGATATCGCTGACGACGGTGCGGCTTTCACCCAGCAGAGCGTTGAGCAGCATGGATTTACCCACATTCGGACGGCCCACGATGGCGATTTTTAATGTCTGCGCCCCGGCTTCCGCAACCTGGTCGTGATGCGGTATAAGCGCGCCGATGGCATCCCACAACTCGTTGACGCCCCTGCCGTGATAAGCGCTGATGGCTAGGGCTTCGCCGATTCCCAACCTGGCAAACTCCGGCGCGCCCAGTTCAAGCTGGTCGTTATCGGCTTTATTGGCTACCAGTACCAACGGTTTTTCAACCTTGCGCAGCATGCGCGCGATTTCGTAATCAGCCGGCAGCAGGCCGTCTTTGACATCAACCAGAAAAATGATCAGGTCGGCTTCCTTGACAGCCGTCTCTATCTGCATGTTCACCTGTTGTTCGATAGTGCCGCCGGGGTCGGGTTCCAGACCTCCCGTGTCCATCAGCGTGAAGGCACCTGCCGGGCCGTCCACATCGATTTTAATACGGTCCCGGGTGGTGCCCGGCAGGTCTTCCACGATGGAGATGCGGCGGCCGGCCAGCCGGTTGAGCAGTGTGGATTTTCCTACGTTCTGACGTCCCACAATGGCTACCAGGGGACGCCTGGCGTTTATGGGCATATCGCTGCCATCCGGTGTTTTATTATTCATTTATCACTAACTTTTCAACCTCGCCGGCGGGGTGAACTTACCGGCAGCTGTGCAGCTCGAGTCCGCCCAGCATCTGGGCGATTACGGCTTTTTGGGCGTGCAGACGGTTTTCCGCCTGGTCGAAAATGACCGAAGCCACGCTTTCCATAACTTCATCGGTCACTTCCTGTCCACGGTGCGCCGGCAGACAGTGCATAAAGATGGCATCTTCGCGGGCATGGCGCATCAGAGCGCTGTTTACCTGGAAGCCGCCGAAAGCCGCCTGGCGTTTGGCGTTGTCGCCTTCCTGTCCCATGCTGACCCACGTGTCGGTATAGACCACGTCGGCATTGCGTACCGCGGACTCGGGGTTGGAGGTGCAGTATATGGTGGAGCCGCTGTGAGCGGCGTTAGCGCTTGAATGGGAGAGGACCATTTCGTCCACTTCGTAACCGGGCGGCGACGCGATGCTGAAATTGACCCCCGCCAGAGTGCAGGCCAGCATCAGGCTGGCAGCTACGTTGTTGCCGTCGCCGATAAAAGCCAGCTTCAAACCCCTTAACTCGCCTTTGAGCTCATAAACAGTCAGCAGGTCACCCAGCGCCTGGCATGGATGCTCGGCATCCGAAAGGGCGTTGATAACCGGGATGCTGCAGCAGGCCGCCAGTTCTTCCAGCGTCTGGTGGCTGAAGGCGCGCACCACCAGAATGTCCGCGTAACGGTCCAGCACCCGCGCTACGTCAGCCACCGCTTCGCGCTTACCCAGCCCCACCTCCGCCGGCGACAGGTAGATGGTCTCACCTCCCAGTTGTTTCATGGCCAGTTCGAAACTGACGCGTGTGCGCAGCGAAGGTTTTTCGAACAGCAGAGCCATGCTTTTGCCGCGCAACC
>CAZPAL010000156.1:0-3233 GCA_964584525.1 uncultured Dehalococcoidales bacterium
CAACAAAAACAACAGGTCGGACTTACTAACCGGGTTATCAGATAGAGAGTTACAGGTGCTTGGATTTCTCGCTGCCGGTAAAAAAAATAGAGAAATTGCGGAGGCATTAGCACTCGGCGTTAAGACGATAGAAACCTATCGCACGCGATTGATGACCAAACTTAACCTGCATACAATAGCCGAATTGACATTATTCGCCCGTGAAAACGACTTGGTTTGATATTGCGGCAAAATGTATACGTTTATGCGTAAATTAAGTTGGTTCGTATGAGCATATGCTCGTTAATATAACACCAGACGAAAGTGGTGTCAATGAAAAATCGCAGGCACACCGGCATCTATCACCTTGAATCGCGACGCCTGGAGTTGTATCATTCAGGTGGGACTTCAAAGGAGGATGAGATGGAAGCAGGACAGGCCCAAAACAGCGTTAACAATCCCGAAATAGGGGAACTGCTCGACGAAATCCTCGACGCCGTGCTGGCGCTCAAGGCACGGCTCGGCAATTCGAACAGGGATTCGAATTCCCTTGGGGGTACCAACTATTCCTCTGGTTAGGCATTTAACCGGAGCTGGATAGCCTGCTAAGTCCCCTCATACGTCTTGATTCCCAGTTTATCTAAAAATGTCGAGATTTTCTCGAAAGCGTCCCGTTTCACTCGTTCGACTTCTTCCGGGTCTTGGATTGCCTGGAAATCCGCTACCCACGCCGGCCCAATATATTCAGGACTTTGAAATTTGGCCCGGATTTTCCCCAACGCTTCTATTACCAGCCCATGACTTTTAAAAGCCTCAAAGGCTTCCAAAAGAGCGTTCATCCCTCCTGGATAATTTTCAACTACGTAGAAAATATCATATGCGTCTTTCGGCTTTTTTCTCGTCCACAGCGCCATGCCTTTCATCACTATGAAGGGCACGGCTCCAGCGATTTTAACCGACACCTCGTTGATGCCGCCCCCGGGTATTTCGGCCTTCAGCGTTCTAACCACGGTATCCTTGAAGACAAGGTCGGCCCCCCGGGCCTTCCTGGCCTGGACATCCTGGATGTCCAGGTGCCGGTGCCCAGACGATGTGCCGCCATATTCACCCGCCAGAAGATCAACCTCCACCCGGTAAGGAACTCCCGCCGGTGTAGGGATTTGTTTAACGAATACATACGGTTGCTCACCCTGTACGTATCCATTTTTACGTAGCAGTTTCAGCAAGGTATCATACGAGCCTTGCGTGAAGGCTTCAGCCTCAAGTACGATGTCAATATCCAGACTGCCGCAATGCGGGTCCTGCGGGTTGTTGAAAAGAAGGAATGGAACCCAGCCGCCCACGACGGCGATGTGCTCCCGGAATTGCCCCAGGGCGGTGAACACTTCGACCAGGTGAGAAAGGCAACGATCTACGCTGCTCTTATCATAGTCATCCCTTACCGCCATGTCGGTTTCACCTTGTTTTCGAGGATATACCCCGCAGCTTCCGCACCACGCCCCGGATACTTTATCAAATCCAGGTAGAGCTGGATATCGCTCACGACACTGAGCCCGTTTATTTTCTCATTTCCGTAGAAGACACCCTGGTCGTATGGCGTCAACAGGGTAACATTTGGACCGCTGGCCACCTCTTTCAAACCGGCCTGCCTGGCGATTTCCGTGATTTTATCCTCCACATATATGAACGCCCGGTTATGCCGGACGAAGGGCGCCTTGAGATTGGCCCCGGAGAACAGGGACAGGGCGTATTTGACGTTCATGGCGTTGCACAGGTCGCCTATCTCACGTTCCGCCTGGGTGCCCTGAATAGCGTAATAATCGAAAGATGCGTTATCCTGGAAGGAGTAATACTTAGCCCAGGCGTCGAGCAACCGCTGCGGTTCGGCCAGGCGAAAGGCCCGCCCGTCCGCCTGGATCAGGTCTTCCGCCGTCAGCAGTCGCTTTACGTTCGAAGCCTGGCCAAGGCTGATCTCCGCTTCCGTGGCAAGCTCCCGAACGAACCACGGCCGGTTCGGCCTGGACAGCAGCACACGAACCGCCCGGCTGGATTTCCGGTTGAAAAGCGACTTGATGCCCCTGGTGGCCGGGTAGGGATTTTTCATCCCCTGGACATCGATATACAGGCCGGAAAGTGCCAGCCAGGCATTTCCGGCCAGGTCTATGCACCCGATGCCACTTCGCCGGCAAAGAGCCCGGCCTTCGTCCGTGATGTAAGGCGCAGCCAGCACTCCGTATTTGATGTCTGTGTTAGATGCCAGGTATTCCTGCAACTGTTGGGCTGCCAACCTTATGACCCGTGGCTGCCCGAGGGCTTTTATCTCCACGGCAATGCGGTATTCGCGCTTGCCTATTCTAGCTGTCACGAGCAAATCAGGGAGATATTGTTTCCCGTCAACGGTTCCCGGCTCGACCTGCACCACCGCACTGGCATCTACCGCCTCGAATACCCAGGCGATGACGCCCTTGAACTTCTCCGCCAGCTCTTTTTCGTTCATCTCAGTTTCAATTTATATGGCTGTTTCAACATTTGCTGAAACTATACTATTTATTGAAACTGATGTCAAGAGGGCGTGGGGGACAAGGTTCGTTCTTCCAACCAAAAGGAAAAAAGGACTGCTGACAAGGGCACTGCATACAAGATTGTATGCAGTTCTACCTCAGGATGGTTCACCTACGATCTATTACCCCAATCTCTAGGCACGAACCAGGGTGACGAAGCAGTATCCCATGTTACAAAGTCTTCTGGGTCAAATTTCTCTTCAAGAATTTCTAAAGTTAAAACCTGTTCCAGATTAAGCGACAACATGTGCTGTCCAGTGTCGCTGTCAAAATCCCACAAGTGAAGTCGGTCGTTCTTTTCCTTAGCGCGTCTGCTCGGGCCGTAATCCATTGGGGCGCAAGTTCTGGAGAGGTTACAATTATCCTCTTTGGAATAGAACTGCACCTTGACTTTTTGCCTTTCTCTGATGGCCTGGATGAAATCATCTATTCGCATTCGCATCTCCTAATGTGGAATAGCCAAGTCCTAAATGAACTACATATTTGGCATTATGGTGATGGACAACATACAAATCAAAGTTAGTGTTTGATTCCGTGTGGTGGGCAGTAGGAGAAGTTACTAAAAGGTAGGCCACGAACTTCATTGAACACCTTGGATTCATATTTTCACTCCTTTTTGCCAAGAAGCTCTAGTTGGTAGTCAATAGATATTTTATCCATTATTCTACAAACAATAATGTCTAGAGAGCTTCC
>CAZPAL010000157.1:0-3190 GCA_964584525.1 uncultured Dehalococcoidales bacterium
GTTGAAGCTCGGTAGAGCGATACTGCCGGTAGCGGGTGACGATATTCGACAGGCCCGCCCTTTCCTGCCCCATCTCCTGAAGTTTTTTAAGGTCCGTAACCGTGCCGGGGTCAGCCATAGCCGCCTCGATGGCGTTGTATCTCTGTTCTATCTGCGCCAATCTATCCAGCATATTTACCTCGACATAATTGTAACACGCGTTTTAATGCCTCACAAGAAAAAATGGAGGAGCGGGGTACTCCTCCATTTAATGCTCGAAATCCCTTGGCTAATGATGCGCTGACTTGTGAGCATCCGCCTTAAGTTCATCGAAGGCCTGCTGGGCCTCCTCGACGGAGGTTTCATCATCGAGTGTGGTAATATCCCCGATTTTCTGCCCGGATGCCACCGCTTTCAGCACGCGGCGCATAATTTTACCAGAACGGGTTTTAGGCAGTTTCTTGACGAAAATGACCTCGTCCGGTGTGGCTACCGTGCCGATGGTCTGGCGTAGATGGCGAACCAGTTCCTTTTTGAGCTCTCCGGAGGGAACGTGTCCATCGCGCAGAATCACGAACAAAACGATGGCTTCGCCTTTGACCTCATGAGGCCTGGCCGCGGCTGCGCACTCGGCCACCGACGTATGCCCAACTACAGCGTGCTCCAGTTCGGCGGTGCTGATACGGTGCCCGGCAACCTTGATAACCTCGTCGGCCCGCCCCAGCAGCCACCAGTAGTTGTCTTCATCTTTCATCGAATAGTCACCCGGCAGGTACCAGCCTGGGAACTTGGACCAGTATGTTTTCTGATAAATGTCCGGAGCGTTATAGACATCCAGCAGCATGCCCGGCCAGGGTTTGCGAATCACGATATAGCCGGTTTTATTGGGCGGCAATTCTTTGCCCTCGGCGTCGACCACGATGGGGTCGATGCCGGGCATGGGCAGGGTGGCCGAACCTGGTTTCAACGGGTACGATTGGATACCCGGACAGGGGGCAATCATGAAGCCGCCGGTCTCGGTCTGCCACCAGGTGTCAACAATGGGGCAATTTTCATGTCCTATATTGCGGTAATACCAGTTCCAGGCTTCCGGGTTGATAGCCTCGCCCACGCTGCCTAACATCTCCAGCGTTTCCAGCGAGTATTTGGCCGGCCATTCTTCGCCTGTACGCATAAACATGCGGATGGCGGTCGGCGATGTATAGAAAATAGTCACGCCGTATTTGTCGATAATCTGCCACCAGCGGTCGATGGCCGGGAAATCCGGCGCGCCTTCGTAGATGACGGTGGTGAGTCCCAGCGCCAGAGGCGCATAGATGACATAACTGTGGCCGGTAATCCAACCGGCGTCAGCGGTGCACCAGAAAACGGAATCCTCCCGCGGCGCGAAGGCCCACTGCAGCGTTTTGGAGGCATAGAGCATATAACCGGCCGTCCCATGCAGGATACCCTTTGGTTTGCCGGTGGTGCCGGAAGTGTAGAGAATAAAGAGCGGGTCGCTGGAGTCCATAGACTGGGGGGCCACGACTTTATTTACGTCAGTTGCCAATTCGGCATACCAGACATGTTTTTCGCTCAACTCGATTTCGTGCCCTGTGTACTTGATGAGCAGCACTTTCTCGACTGACGGGCACATACCCACTGCTTCATCCACAATTTCCTTGAGTTCCAGTATCTTGCCGCGCCGGTAGCCGCCGTTGGCGGTGATGATGAGTTTGGATTGTGAATCATTGACCCGGTCTGATATCGCCTGCGCGGAAAAGCCGGAAAAAATGACGTTGTGCACAGCTCCGATACGGGCACAGCCCAGCATGGCAAAAACCAGCTCCGGTATCATGGGCAGGTAAATGGTTACCCTGTCACCCTTTTTGACCCCCAGTTTTTGTAGCACTGCGGCGAACTCATTTACCTTCTCATAGAGATCTCCGTAACTCAGAGTACGTGTATCGCCGGTTTCTCCCTCCCAGTAGATGGCCACCTTGTTCTTGCGCCATGTTCCGGCATGGCGGTCAACGCACTGCACGCTGGCATTGAGTTTCCCCCCATTGAACCAGCGCCCGTAGGGTGGGTTCCAATCCAGCACCTTCTCCCAGGGTTGATCCCATTTCAACGCGGCCGCCTGTTCCCCCCAAAACCCCTCCGGGTCGTCGATGGAGCGTTTGTACATATTAAGGTAACGCCTGAGCGGCCAGTACAACCTGGTAGTGGAAAGGGGCTTGGGTTCTTTGCTACCGGTATTACTCATTTCTTCTCCTATGTTTATTTTTGACTATAACCAATCATCGTATCCGGCAAAACCGTGCTGCCGGGCTCCAGCCGATACCCTTCGTTTATCGTAACACCGGCACCGATAACCGCCGATTCCACATTGCAACCGGCTCCCAGTCGACTGTTATCGGCCGCGATTGAATCCAGGACGCGTGCCCCAGGCCCGACGGTAACGTTTTGCCAGAGAATAGAGCTGTCAACCACAGCCCCGTCCTCAACCTGGCAGCCAGAGCCGATGACGCCGGGGCCGATGACTGAGGCGCCCGCCTCGATACGGCAACCACGGCTGATAAGAAGCGGCCCCCTCAACGCCGCGCCTGGTTCCACCTGACTGCCTTCCAGCACCACTATTTCGTTACCATCTGGAAAGCCGTGTTGGCCCACCTTTCCGGAGAGCAGCGCCCGATTCAATTCCATATACTTGGCCGGAGCGCCGATGTCTATCCAGTATGTCCGGTCAGGATAGGCATGGACCGGCCGGCCGGTGGTCAGCAATTTCGGGAAGAGTTCCCTTTCGAAGCTGTATGTCTGCCCGGGCGGGATGTCCAGCAATACTTGAGGCTCGAGTACGTAAGTGCCGGCATTGACAAGGTTGGTGGTAATCTCTTGCGGAGAGGGCTTTTCCAGAAAGCGAGCGATGCGGCCGCCAGGGAGGGTTTCCACCAGACCGTAGGCTGAGGGGTTTTCAACCGCGGTCAGCGCAATGGTGGCGACGGAACCCGTGGCCTTATGCAGTCCCAGCATGGCGCCCAGGTCGAGTTCGGTATAGATGTCTCCGTTCAGCACCAGGAACGTTTCGTCAACCAGCCCGCCGGCGTTGCGCACAGCCCCAGCCGTGCCCAGGGGTGAAGGCTCCTGAACATAGCTGACCTTGATACCAAGGCGGCTGCCGTTTCCCAGCGTTTCATGGATAGCCGGCGCCAGATGGCTGAGCGTCAGCACA
>CAZPAL010000158.1:0-3180 GCA_964584525.1 uncultured Dehalococcoidales bacterium
AACCGGCATGTCAAAACAAGCCCTTTTATACTCTCAAGACAGTTTTGCTCACAAAACCATAGTTATCTTCGAGGCTCCGGGAGCCGAAGCTGCCGAGTATACCATCAGGACTTTGCAGAGTGAAGGCCGCATAGTCTTTGAAACCGTTGTCAAAGATCCAGAAACCAATAAGCTGAAAACCGAACGGATTACCAAGGATGGACCAACGAACTTTATCACAACAACAACCAAAGCCGAGTTGAACCACGAGAATGAAACGCGCAGTTGGTCGCTAACGATGGACGAATCCCAGAAACAAACTGAGGCGACAAAAAATGAATCGGCCAAGAAATTCGAGCAAGGCCAAAGTCCAGATGCGCAAATCTTGGAGGTATGGCATGCAGCATACGCAGCGATTAAGCCCTTGCCTGTGATTATTCCTTTTGCCAAGTGGCTGGCTGAGCATACCCCGAATCGCCCCATCAGAATCAGGCGTGATTTTAATAAACTTTTATCGTTGATTGAGGTTGTCGCCTTACTCTACCAGTGTCAGCGCAAGGTTCAGAACGGCTGCATTGTGGCAACTTTGGCTGACTACTATATGGCTAAGATCCTGGTTGATAAGGTTTTCGTGGGATCTCTAACAGGTGTGGATGAAAAGGTCAAGAATTTAGTAAAGGTCGTTCGAGATCTCTATGACCCAGCCAATGTCAATGCCTCCGATAAACTTGGAGTTAAACCAGCCGAACTCCAAGCCTCTCTTGGTATCAGCCCGGCATCAGTCTCACGCTGGATCAGGAAAGCGGTTAAAGCGGGCCTCCTGGAATCAGTGAGTGAAACTCGAGATGGCCGAGTTCTCGCTATAAAACCCCTCGATATCAGCGAAATTACCTCCGGTCTCCCAAGTGTTGAAGACATGGCAGAAGCAATGCCTGAATTGGCGGGGGGTTTCAAGGTTGTGCACCCGATTACCGGCCAGGAAATAGTGTTGAGAAGCGAGGACGCTGTTAAAAATAATCCACTCGGGACTCGATGAAACTATGAAACTGAACAAATTGAATTCATGGATTGGAATCTGGCAATACAGTTTCAACCGGTTGAAACAGGTGATAATGGTGAATTTACCTGAGCTAATAGGTAATTTACGCACTCTATCAAGGAAAATGGAGTACCACTGCCGACAGTTTCACTGTTTCACCAAATCCAAGGAAATATTTTGAGGCAGCATATGAAATTCAGGTTGGTTACAACAGGAAAAAGCTATGGGGAGCAAACCAGTATGTCCATAACGGCTTTTGATGAACAGTGCATGTCCTGTGCTTCGCCTGAAGAGTTATCTCAATACAACAAACCAGAAACCGGGTCAGGTCGGAGAGAAGAAGGGCCATGGATTCTTCAGGAATGGCGGCGTACCTCCATTCCTGAATGGCAGCGAATCCTGCAGGAAGCGAGAACTGCTGGCAACCAAACACTAGCAATCTATGCTGCGTGGATGCTTTCCGATATTTTGGAGGCGTGGGATGGATAACGCCGGTATCAATGTTTTTATAGATAGTGCGGAACACAGGGAAGCCCAACAGGCAGTAGTACCGAAAAAAGCTCACAAAGAATCCATTACTCGGCGGGATGACTATGGCGTGGTTTTGGTGGGGTTGAGTCAACGCTGTGGTGTCGACGGTATTTCCCGGCGAGAATAAAAAAGGAGGATTGAAATGAAAAAGCTCATACCCGTCCAGGAACTAATGGCTCAGGCAGAAGCGGAAGGCCGTAACCCCGATCGGCTGTTCGTAAACCCATCCGAGGTGTTTGTTGTTGGGAACGACAATACTGACCCCGAAGAAAATCCAGATAATTTCAACGAGAGCGACCTATCCGAAGAAGACGATTGACGGACACATTCGCCGGGCCGGACAGGGATCCGGCCCGGCGGTAATAAGCCAAATGAGGAGGGAGTAAATGACCATCACTGAATTAATAATTCTGGCTCTAATTGACCCCCGGTTTCGTAACATTTCGGTGAAAAATAGGACAACCTGGTCTGCGTTTCGGAATGGGAAGGTAGATCTGTTATTCACACCCATGGGCATCGGAGAGGGGGCACCCCTGACGATTAATTATAAGAATTTACTCAGGGGAAAGGGAAAACTCTTTACCAGCCCGAGGCCAAGGAGGAGGAAACATGCCCACTCGAAAAGGATCAGGTAACGGCTTTTTCCCAGACCCGGGCCCGCATGACCCCATTGGCCGCATTTTAGCCTCCGGACTGAATGCAGCGGCCCAAATTGCCCTAGTTCACGGAGCCCGATGGCTTGACGGCGAAATCCGGGGCAGGTTGGGCTTAAACGGGATGAGCGTTACCGACGAGATCGCACTAAACCGCTCGCGGGCTACCCTAAAAAAACAGGAGGCCGAAGTGGTACGCATTACCATTCTTAGCGAACGGCAGGCACAACTCTATGACTTGCGCATCCAGGAAAAGCAACTTGCCATTGAAGCGGCACGGGAACGGTTGGAATACGCCGAAGCCCAGAGCCAGCGACTATCACTCCCCGTGCATACCGAGGTAGTGGCGGGCGCGCTTGAGGTGGCGGCCGACCCCCAGGGTCTGGCGGGCTTACCCGAACAATCAGAAGCTTATAACAGGTGGCTGGACGGTTTTCAGGAGGGTAAAGTCATTTTGATCGTTGGCCGAAGGGGCAGCGGTAAAAGCGCCCTGGCCGCCAAAATGGGGGAATACATGATGGCCACTTACCGCATGGCCTGCTACTGGATCGGGTTACCCGACCAGGCGAAGGCGTTGATCCCGTCCTGGATAAAGATAGTGGATGACCCGCATAAATGCCCGGTGAATTCATTCATTATTACCGATGAAGCTGGTATCAACTTTTTAAGTCTGGCCTTCAACACTGACCGCAACCGCTTCCTGCGCGCCCTTCTGATGGTAGCCAGACAGAGGCACTGCAGCCTGGTTTTTTGCGTCCAGTCCTCATCGGATGTGGACATCAGCGTGGTCAGGCAGACCGACTCGCTCATTTTCAAGCAACCCGGCCTGCACCAGCCCGAGACGGAAAGGCCGAATATCAGGTCACGCGCCAGACTGGCAGCCGCTGCTTTTTCATCCATGACCCGGGAGGAAGCCCTGGAGTCGGCCTTCATTTTTGATGATGATTTCGAGGGTATCATAAAATCGCGCTGCCCTGC
>CAZPAL010000159.1:0-3176 GCA_964584525.1 uncultured Dehalococcoidales bacterium
GGGGGACACTACCGATGACCTGCTCAAGCTGGCGCATCAGGTAGCGGAGCGCCCCAGTGAACGCGAAGTTGATGTGCTGCTTTCGACGGGCGAGATTGTTTCCAGCACGCTGCTGGCGATGGCGCTCAAATCGCTGGGTTATGAGGCCAAGAGCCTAACCGGAGCCCAGGCGGGCATCCTGACCGATGCCAACCACAGCCGGGCGCGTATCCTCTCGATTGACCCGGCACGCATTCATAAGGAAATCAAGCAGGGCAACATCGTGATTGTAGCCGGCTTCCAGGGTATCACCGATGAGATGGATGTCACCACGCTGGGGCGGGGGGGCTCCGATACCACCGCCGTAGCCCTGGCGGCCAAGCTGGGAGCCAGCGTCTGCGAGCGCTACACCGACGTATCCGGCATCTACACGGCGGACCCGAGGGTGGTTCCCGACGCCGTCAAACTGGCAGAAATCAGCTACGAAGAAATGCTGGAACTTTCAACCTATGGTTCCAAGGTCGTTCACCCGAGGGCGGTGGAACTGGGGGAAATCTACCACATTCCCATCCTGGTAGCCTCCAGCTTCAACGACCACCCGGGAACTTTGATACACGGAGGGCCCATGGAAATACGCAACAAGGTGACCGCCATAACCCACGATATGAATGTGGCCAAAATTACCGTGCTGGGGGTGCCCGACCGTCCCGGCATCGCCGCCGCGCTCTTCAGCCCGCTGGCCGCCGCCGGGGTGAGCGTGGATACGATTGTGCAGAACGCCAGTATCGACCGCATCACCGACCTGACCTTTACCGTTGCCAGGGACGATGCCGACCGCGTGCTGACGATAGTGAAACCCATCGCCGCCGGCATCGGGGCGCGCGAATGCTCCAGCGACACCACTCTGGGCAAAATCAGCATCATCGGCAGCGGCATGCTGAACGCCCCGGGTTATGCCGCCAGGATGTTCAGCACGCTTTCAGAGCAGGGTATCAACATCCAGCTCATCAGCACCTCTGAAATCCGCATCACCGTCATCATCAGCGCCGACAAGGTGAAAGAGGCGGTCAAGGCCCTGCACAAGGCTTTCGACCTGGATAAACCCTAAAAAAAGATACAGGGGGTTTAGTAAATAAGCCCCCTGGCATCTTAACCCCCGGGTTCCCTGCGGCCTTTCAGGCTGAAATCACCTGCTTGACCTCGGGTATTTCCTGTTTCAACATGCGTTCGATGCTGTTTTTAAGCGTCATCTGGGACATCGGGCAGCCGGCGCAATGCCCGGTCAGCTTGACTTTGACCACGCCGTCAACCACGTCCACCAGTTCCACATTTCCCCCGTCGGCAATCAGCGCCGGGCGGATTTTGTTCAGGGCGGCCTCAACCTTTTCTTTCAAGAGCTTCTCCTTTTACCTGTGATTACTTATTTATGCCTGCGGCGCCTGGTCCGCTTCGCTTGTTTCAGTCTGGGGTTCTTCCTCGCGTTTACCTTCAATACAGGTGATGCCCACCACCGTGTCCCCCTCGTTGAGGCGCATCAGCTTTACCCCCTGGGTGCTCCGGCCCTGGATGGTGATGCCCTTGCGCGGGTCGTCCTCGATTACCGGGGTGCGGGTCATAATGCCGTTGGCGGTGACCAGCATGACGTCGCTCTGCTCGGTGACTACCCGGGCGGCCACCACCGGCCCGGTCTTGTCGGTGACGCGGAAAGTGCGCACCCCGCTGCCGGCGCGGTGCTGAAGCGGGTATTGCTCGAGCGGCGTTATCTTGCCGAAGCCCAGTTCCGTGGCTACCAGCAAATAGCCCCCGGGTTTGACCACGCTCAGGCTCATCACCTCATCTTCGCCCTCCAGTTTGAAACCGCACACGCCGCCCGATGCGCGCTGGCTGGCGCGCAGTTCGGAGGCTGTGAAGCGGATGGATTGCCCACTGTGCGAAACCATGATGACCTCTTCTTCGTCGGTGACCATGGCCGCCTCGACCAGGCTGTCCTTTTCGGGCAGGTCGAAAGCCAGCAGGCCGCTCGAGCGAACCTGGCTGAAGGCTTCGATGGCCACTTTTTTAACCTCGCCGCCGCTGGTGGCCATCACCAGGAAGTCCCCGCTGCGGAACCCGCGCACGTCCACCACCGCCGTCACCTTTTCCCGGTCGACGATGGGGAAGAGATTGATGACGGCCGTCCCCTTGCCGATGCGGGAGATGTCCTGGGGCACTTCATGGCATTTGATGCTGAACACCTTGCCGCGGTTGGTGAAAAAGAGCAGCGCGTCGTGGGTGTCAGCCGACAGCAGGAAGCGTACCGAATCCTCGTCGCGGGTGGTCATGACGATTTTACCCACCCCGCCCCGGTGCTGCGAGGCATAGATGTGGGCCGGTACGCGCTTGATGAAGCCGCGCTCGGAAAGGGTGACCACCATATCCTGGTGGGGAATGAGGTCCTCTTCGCTGAAATCCCGGGCTTCCTGGCGGGTAATCTCGGTGGCGCGCGCGTTGGCGTATTTTTCCCTGAGCGCGCCGGTTTCCTCTTTCACCACGGCCAGGATGCGCTGTGCCGAAGCCAGCAACCCTTCCAGGAAGGCGATGGTTTTGAGTACGTTTTCATACTCATCCAGTATCAACTGGCGTTCCAGATTGGCCAGGCGGCGCAGCTGCATCTCCAGGATGGCCTGCGCCTGCAGCTTGGAAAGATTGAATCCGGCCATCAATGCCGTGCGCGCAGCGTCGGCATTGGCCGATTCGCGGATGGTCTTGATAACCGCGTCCAGGAAATCCAGCGCAATCTTCAGCCCTTCCAGGATGTGGGCGCGTTCCCTGGCTATGCGCAGTTCGTAGCGGCTGCGGCGGGTGATGATTTCACGCCGGTAGTCGATGAAACTCTGCAAAGCTTCTTTGAGGGTGATGACCCGCGGCTGCCCATCCACCAGGGCCAGCATGTTTACAAAGAAAGCGGACTGCATGGGGGTGTGTTTGTAGAGGTTGTTCAATATCTGGAGGGGCTGGGTTTCGCGCTTGAGTTCCATCACGATGCGCATGCCCTGGCGGTCGGACTCATCGCGCAGTTCCGAGATGCCGGTTATTTTCTTGTCCTTAACCAGCATGGCGATGCGCTCCACCAGCGCCGCTTTGTTGACCTGGTAAGGCAGCTCGGTGACGATTATCTGTTTCTTGCCGCTGGCGTTTTCTTCGGCGAAAGCCTTGGC
>CAZPAL010000160.1:0-3166 GCA_964584525.1 uncultured Dehalococcoidales bacterium
CATCCCGCCCGAATTGCTGGACGAAGGAACAGCCAGGGAAATCGTACACCGCCTGCAGACGATGCGTAAAACGGCCGGTTTTGAAATTGCCGACCACATCCTGGTCTATTACCAAGGTGACGCGCAGATAGAAAAGGTGATGGTGGCATTTGCCTGTTATATCCGGCGCGAAACGCTGGCCGACGAGCTTATAGCGGGGGAAACCCCGCAGGGAAGTTTCGCCGAACAGTTTAAACTGGACGGGCATCCGCTGAGCCTGGGAGTCACCAGGCAGGGTTAGTTCTGGGGACGCTCTGCCAGGGTAACAAAAAGCGTACCGGCCTGGCCGTTTCGCGTGTAGTCAATCTTGATGCGCTGCCCCACCTGCTTGCTCTGGATAATGAGAAAAAGGTGGTTGGCATCGGTGATAGCAATATCATCAATTCTGAGAACGATATCGCCAGCCAACATGCCGGCGGCTGCCGCCGGCATGTTGGCGATTACCTCGCCGATTCTAACTCCTCCACCGGGAACGCTGGTCATACTGGCGACACCCAGAAAAGGCCGCACCACGAATCCCTGATTCACCAGCTGATTGATAAAGGGAATGGCGCTGTCAATGCTGATTGCGTAGCCAATCCCTTCCACCCCCAGCTCTACCAGTTTAGCGTTGGTGATACCGACCACCTGGCCGGCCAGGTTAACCAGCGGTCCCCCGCTGTTGCCTTCATTGATGGCGGCATCGGTTTCAATCAAGCCGTACAGCGTCTGCCCCTCGACGACCACATCCACGTTCAGTTTGCTCACCCAGCCGCCCTTCATGCTGATGCCTTCACCCAGGGCGTTGCCTATAGCCGCCACCGGCTCTCCCACTTTCAGCACATCCGAGCGGCCGATTTCAGCAGCCGGCAGCCCGCTGGCGTTGATACGGATGACAGCCAGGTCGCTCATGCCATCAAAATGGAATGACACTGCCCTGAACTCGCGGCCGTCATGGAGGGTTACATCCACATAACTGCCATCTTCAATGACGTGACTGTTGGTGATGATGATGCCGTCGGTGTCGATTATCCAGCCGGTTCCCACCGCCAGGTTGGTTTCCACCGTCACCACCGACGGCCTTACTTTTTCCACCACCGATACGAAATTGGGCAGGTAGGTAGGGACGGTAGCGCCGGTTTGAAAGGTAGTGGTGAAAGTGACCGTGTTTGTGTTAATGGTGGGCAACGACAACAGGTCGCAACCCGAAGCCAGCGACCCGGCTAAAAAAAGGCCCGACAGAAAGACCGACATGAACAGTTTCTTCATGGACACTCTCCCCGGATACCTGGTTTGACCGCATATACCCAAGCCAGCGGCGCGGTATCCCTTGTTTCAGAATACCACTTTATAGCGGCGGCTGGAAAGTTATGCTTTCCAGCCGCCGTTGTGTTGATGCGGGGATTAGTCTACCTTGGGAAGTCCGGCCAGAGCTTCTTTCACCTTGGCCTCAGGGTACTCGTAATCCGACAGCTTGCCGGAAAGATACATGTCGTAGGAGGCCATGTCGAAGTGTCCGTGGCCGCTGTGACCGAAGACGATAACCTTCTTTTCACCGCTTTCTCGGCACTTGAGCGCTTCATCAATAGTTACGCGGATGGCATGGTTGGTTTCGGGAGCGCTGATGAACCCTTCCGAACGGGCAAAGGTAATCCCCGCTTCGAAGGTGGCGAGCTGATTGACGGCTCTGGCTTCTATCAACCCCAGCTTGTGCAGGTGGCTGACGATGGGGGACATGCCGTGATAACGCAATCCGCCGGCGTGCACCGGAGCCGGCATGAACTTGTGACCCAGTGTAAACATCTTGATTATGGGGGCCACTCCGGCCACATCACCGTAATCGTAGGCATACAACCCCTTAGTGAGCGACGGACAACTGGAGGGTTCGACAGCGATGATGCGCGTATTTTTGCCGTTTTTCAGGTTTTCACGCACGAAAGGTAACGAGAGCCCGCCAAAATTGCTGCCGCCACCCACGCAGCCGATAACTATATCGGGATACTCGCCGGCCATCTCCAGCTGTTTCAGCGTTTCCTGGCCGATGACGGTCTGATGCATGAGCACGTGGTTGAGCACACTGCCCAGGGAGTAATGGGTATCCTCGCGCGGGAAAGCATCCTCGACCGCCTCGCTGATAGCCAAACCCAGGCTGCCGTTGTTATTGGGGTCTTCGGCCAGCGCCGCGCGCCCGATAGCGGTATCGGGGGAGGGGCTGGGGACGCAGGTAGCCCCCCAGGCTTCCATCATCATACGGCGGTAGGGTTTCTGGTGGTAACTTACCTTGACCATGTATACCTTGAGTTCAAGGCCAAACTGGCTGCAGGCCAGCGCCAGCGAACTACCCCACTGGCCGGCTCCGGTTTCGGTGGTGAGACGTTTGATGCCCTCTTTTTTGTTGTAATAAGCCTGGGGCAGGGCGGTGTTGGGCTTGTGGCTGCCAGCCGGGCTGACATCCTCGAACTTGTAGAAGATTTTAGCCGGTGTATCAAGCGCTTTTTCCAGGTCGTATGCCCGGTAAAGTGGTGAAGGCCTCCACAGGCGATAGGCGCGCTGGAGCTCTTCAGGAATATCAATATAACGCTCCTGGCTGACTTCCTGCTTGATAAGCTCCATGGCAAATAGCGGCGCCAGGTCCGCCGGCCCCAATAGCTGCTTGGTTCCGGGGTGAAGAAAGGGCGGCAGCGGGACGGGCAGGTCGGCCTGGATGTTATACCATGACTTGGGTGAATCTTTTTCTTCCAGTATGAACTTTCTGCGTTCCATTTTAAGCTCTCCTTTGTATTTATTTTGGGGACCAGACAACCACGTTAGTTAATAATAATGTTCAGGCCCTGAGGCCAGCACCTGATTATCATGATAAAACCTCCTGAAAAAAATAAAGCCTCCTGCCTGAAGGGGCAGGAGGCTTATTCCTTGCGGTGCCACCCTTCTTCGGCCGGCTTGGTTTATGAACCGGCCATCTCATTAAGGCACAGCCCGCCAACCGGACGATACCCTGGAGTTATTTAACGCACTCCCGGCGGCCTTATCTACTTGCCGGAGCTTTCGACGGGCGGCTCATAAGCCCATTCGGAAACCTCATACAGTACCGGCTCACACCTTACCCGGCTCTCTGAGCTGCAACAACAAACCAAACACACCCAACACA
>CAZPAL010000161.1:0-2345 GCA_964584525.1 uncultured Dehalococcoidales bacterium
CTCAAATTGACTGCCCGACCTATAACGTTTATTCCGCCCCCGCGGCATTGATATATTTAAAAATTTCGTCCTTGGAGGGAACCCGCCCGGAGCATACCACCTTCTCATTGATAACCAGGCCCGGCGTAGTCAGGATAGGGTAATCCAGGATTTTGCGCATATCCTGTATGTACTCCACCGTGGCGTCTATTTTGTGCTCGGCCACCACTTCCCGCACCATTTTATCCAGCGTGTGGCACTTGGCGCAGCCTGGACCCAGAACCTTGATATTCATAAACAAACTCCTCTATTACTATTGTAGCAGCCCGAACATCAGCCCGGTGAAGGTTGCCATAACGACCACCAGACCAGCAAAGGTAAGGGTTTTTTTCCAACCGATGATTCTCTGTAAAACGATTATGCTGGGTAGCGACAGGGCCGGTCCGGCCAGCAGCAAAGCCAGCGCCGGGCCTCGGCCCATGCCCATATCCACGAACGCCCGGATAATCGGGACTTCGGTAAGCGTGGCGAAGTACATCAGTGCCCCTGAAATTGAAGCGATGAAGTTAGCCAGCGGGCCGTTGCCGCCAACCCACTGCAGGACGAAGGAATCCGGAATCAGCACTTTGAGCACCCCGGCGATAAAAACGCCGCCCAGCAGCCAGGGAGTGACCAGTTTGACGAAGCGCCAGGTTTCCATCATCCATAATTTGATATCCTGCCAGTTAAACCACTTCCACAACACAACCGCCAGCACGGCCAGCGTTACTCCCAGCGCTATCCAGTTCTTGGAGGCGGCAAAAACCAGTATGCCTATCAGCGAGGCAAAAAAGACGGCCTGCTGCGGCAGTGTCTTGGCATTGGGGTCGTCGCACATATTATCGAAAACGCTTTGGTCGCCTGTCTTCTGCTCATTCCGGTAGAGGAACGCCATAATCAGACCGATGACAATGGCAAAAACAACCGCCCCTACGGCACGGGCGATGCCGATGTCATAACCCAGCAGTCTGGCTGAATAGACGATAGCCAGAACGTTGATGGCTGGACCAGAATAGAGGAAAGCAATGGCCGGCCCCAGACCAGCCCCGCGCTTGTAAATGCCGCCAAACAAGGGCAGCACGGTGCAGCTTCAGACGGCCAGTATGGCGCCCGACACCGAAGCCACGCCGTAAGACAAAAACTTGTTGGCTTTGGGGCCGAAATACTTCAGCACCGCCGCCTGCGAAATGAATACGGCAATGGCGCCGGCGATGAAGAAGGCGGGAACCAGGCAGGTAATGACGTGAAACGAGAGATAGTCCAACAGCCCCGCCCAGCCACCCTGCAGGAGGTCGATTATGAATGACACAGCTTTATCCCTTTCTGGGAGGCACAACCAGGGCCGACACGCTCGGCACCCTGCAAGCGCTCCAGGTCCTCACGGGCGCCGGTGATGTCCCTGAGTTTCTTTCTGGCGGCTTCCAGCAAATCCAGATGAAAGTCGTCCGCTGCCGGCTCCTTCATCGAATAAAGCGTATAGAGCCCGTCATTACGCTGCTCCAGGAACCCGGCATCGTAAAGAATCCTCAGGTTGCGGGAGGCCCGCGTCTGGCTGACCATGAGGGCCTGCATCACTTCGCAGACGCAGCACTCGCGGGACATAATCAGGTTAATTATTCTCAGCCTGGTCTCATCGGAAAGGGCTTGCGCAGCTCGAACAAAATCCTTCATAACCAACCCCTATATGCGCATTTTAGACTATTGTAATACCCCTTTATCAGCATTGTCAATGCCCTCCTGCGGATATTTCATAAAAATAACGGCTTCTATTGCCGGAGCCGTTTGCTGGAATCCGCTAGGTGGAAGGTTCCACCTTGATTCCCAGGCCGGTCAGCCAGGCTAAACCGCTTTCAATCTGGGCGTCTTCGCCCTCAATCTCAAGCACCAGCCAGCCCATATCGGCCCGGATATCGGCCAGTTGAATGTTGGTTATCACCCGGAACTGCTGGCTTAGATTGAAAAGAATTGGTTCGTTGATAACCTCCGGTGGAAAAGAGAGCTTTATACGCCTTCTGGTCATGTGCCGCTGCCCTGATTGAATTCGTCCATTATGGCGCGCATACGCTTTTTTAGCTCATCGTGAGGCACGCTCACCCCGGAGTTCTTCTCCAGTTTCGCCAGCCGCTCTTCCAGCAGTGACTGTTCCCCCAGTACGCAGCGGATGGCTTCGGCCACCGGGTCGGGCAGCTTGCCGTGCTCCAGGTCTATGACATGGCGGCGGTGCTCATCCACCACCCGGCCGGGAATGCCCACCACGGTGGCCTCCGGCGGGACGGATTTGACCACCACCGAACCCGCCCCCACCCAGGCCCCCACGGCGCTAGTGA
>CAZPAL010000161.1:2355-3142 GCA_964584525.1 uncultured Dehalococcoidales bacterium
GGCAGATCGCCCCGGCACCGATAACCACCCCGTTGCCCACCGTCGGGTGGCGCTTGCCGCGGGTGAGAGACGTTCCACCCAGCACCACGCCCTGGTACATCAGCACGTCGTCGCCGATTTCGGACGTCTCGCCGATAACCACTCCCGAGCCGTGGTCGATAAAAAAGCGCCGCCCAATGACCGCTCCGGGGTGGATTTCGATGGCTGTTACGAAACGGCTCCACTGTGACAGCATCCTGGCCGCCAGGCGCAGATGATGCGTCCACAGGAAGTGCGCAAGGCGGTGCATCCACAATGCGTGCAAGCCCGGATAACAGGCGATTACCTCGAAAAGACCGCGCGCGGCGGGGTCTTTGGCAAAAACGTTTTTGATATCCTCTTTCATCCGACCGCACATTTCTATCCCCCCTCCGCCCGGGTGCCCGTCTCACGCGTAACCCAGTCGAGGTAATCCGGGTTGCCCCCCACCACCGGCATGGCGATTATTTCAGGCACTTCGTAGGAATGCCCGGTCTTGACGGTGGCGATCAGCTGTGGCAGCAGGTCGGAGGTGGTTTTGGCTATCAACAGGGTTTCCTCAGCCCTCTCACGCGCTCCCTGCCACCAGAAGGACGATTCGACATGGGGCAGAACGGATACGCATGCCGCCTGGCGCGCCGCCGTCAGGGCGTCCGCCAGCCTGAGCGCCTCCTCCCGGCTGGCAGCGGTTATGATCCTCAACTGCAACTTCTTCACCCGCTTCTTCTGGGACGGCCGCGCCGGCACGATCGAGGAGGCGGTGCGGATG
>CAZPAL010000162.1:0-3123 GCA_964584525.1 uncultured Dehalococcoidales bacterium
TATTTGATGGGGTTAGTTGATAAGCAGCAGGCATTATCAAAGTGAAGCCAGGCCATCCCCGGGGTATTGACTGCTGCCTGTATAATGGAGACATAGAAATATTCTGAGAAAGGATGGCAGTTATGAAACGCTTGATGGCCTTTTCCGCGGTGGTGATGCTGGTTTTCGGCAGCCTGTGGTTCAGCCCGCGCAGTTGTTGCGGAGATTTTGAAGGCCCTCCGCCCCCGGACGGGACGGTATCAGCCTTTTAATTAATATCCCATTAAGTTACACCTGGGAACCTATGGGGGCGGCGATTTTTATTCGCCCCTGTTGTTAATTAAAAAGCACAACCTTCTGGCTTTTCGTTGTCGAGGTTTTATTGAGGTGCCGGCCGGTTATACACCGGATGGTTTGGGCAGTGACTCCGCCTCGATATACACGTGGGTGCATTCGGGGTAGGCGCCCCGAATACTACCTTCGATACGGTGGATGGCGTTGTAAGTTTCCTCCGCCTGGATTCCAGGCTTAAAAAACACGCCCAGGTTCACCAGCAGGTCATGAGGCCCCATGTACATGGTGAGTATGTCCGAGGCACGCAGTATAGCCGGATCGGATTCCACCAGCCGGCGGATGTTCGCCAGAGCGGCGGCGTCTACGCCTTCTCCCAGAAGGAGTCCCTTGGTCTCATAGGCTAGAATGAAAGCCACCGCCATTAGCAGCAAACCGATGGCGATCGAGGCCACTCCATCAAGGTAGGCATTCCCCAAAAGGTGCCCGAAGAAGATGCCGAGGAAGGCAAAAACCAGGCCCAGCATGGCGACGCCGTCTTCCAGTAACACGGTATAGGTGCTCGGGTCCTTGGTGCCCCTGATATACTTCCAGGCGCTCTGGGAACCCCTGGCCCTATTGAAAGTTTTTACCGCTATCGAGAACGACCAGCCTTCAATAATCACTGCCAGCGCCAGAACGATATAATTGACGGTGGGGTCCGACATGACTACTTCCGGTGCGACGTGGCGTATGTGGGAGATACCCTCATAGAGCGACAGCCCGCCGCCGATGCCGAAGATGGATACCGAAACCACCAGCGTCCAGAAATAAAGGGCTTTGCCGTGGCCGAAGGGGTGAACCTCATCCGCGGGTATGCGCGCCCGGTTCATTCCGTGAATGAGAAGACCGCCGTTGCCCGTATCTACCAGTGAATGGATGCCCTCTGAAATCATGGCTGAAGAGCCGGTGATGATTGCAGCGGCAAATTTGATAACGGCGATCGCCAGATTGCCGATTATGGCCGCGACGACTGCAGTTTTGGATTCGCTGTGACCTGCCATAGTACTACCTATCCCGGCCGGAAAACCGGCCCCGGTTTCGATTAACGCCTATGGTATACCGGCTTCTTTCGACTGTCAACACGAAATGTTTACAGGTATTTTTGCGGCAACACTGTAAGGGTCCAGTACATATTGGACTCTTACATACCATTGACGCCACCCCCGGCTTTTGATACCATCGTATACGACCACCATACTGATAACTCCGCGCAGTGCTTTTGTGAAATTGGACACTGCTCGAAATAGCTCGTTCGGCCTATGTTGGAGGGAACCGATGGTGGCTGCCGGTGTCAAGAAGATAAAATTCCTCGACAGGGGTGCCGACCCTTTTAAAAGGATCACCCGCTGGGGTGAGAAATATGCCGTGCCGGTGCTCCTTTCGACCTTCGCGGTTCTTACGCTGGTCTATTACCTGGGTGAATTGCTGGATGCTTTGGGATTCAGCGTGTCGGACTCATCCATCTTTTATACGGTACACGATGCCCATCGCCTGCTGTTTATTATCCCCATCACTTTTGCCGCCTACCACTTCGGGGTCAAAGGGGTTATCTTCACTACCTTAGCGGCGACCACCATTTTCATCCCGCGCGCGGTCTTTTTTTCACCCTATCCGGACCCTTTTTTAAGGATTGCCTCCTTCAGTCTGCTTTCCGGGCTGACCGGGTTCATTATTGCCGCCCTGCGTCGCCTGCATGAGCAACAAGTAAGGTTGGAAACCATCACCGCCGGCGAACGTAACAGGTTTATGAGCATTTTAAATGGTGTGGGCGACGGTGTATGCATTATTGGTCCCGACTATCGTCTGCGCTTTCTCAATCCCGTGCTGCGCAACGAATTCGGGGACGGAGTCGGTTCGTATTGTCATGAGTATTTTTTCCATTCTCCATCTCCCTGCCAGCAGGATTGCAGCCTGGGAGTGGTGCTGGGTGGGGGGTGCCAAACCCATGAATATATGTTCCCTGTTAAAAAAACCTTTGAAGTTTTGGCCTCTCCCATCACCGATACCGATGGGGTTGTCTGCCAGATGACCACTCTCAGGGATGTGACGCGCCACAAGCGTACCGAGCTGGAACTGGTGGGGTTGAGCAATTTCAAATCGGATGTGCTGTCTAATCTTTCCCATGAACTGAGAAGTCCGCTTACTTCCATAAAAGGGGCAGTGAGCAGCCTGGTGCAAAAAGATGTAGAGTTCGATGCTGAAACTAAGGAACAAATGCTGAGCGGTGTGCTTGAGGAAACTCGCCGCCTGGAAAAGCTCGTTACCAACCTGCTTGACATGAGCAAGCTTGAAGCAGGCGTTTGGAAACCGGTAAAAAAGCGCTGCAATGTGTTCGACCTGGTGAATGAATCTGTGGCCCGTTTCAGCTGGGGGCACCGGGCCCATGTGTTTGAAGTCCAAGTAGAAGCCGACCTTCCTGCCCTCGATGCGGATTATTATCAGATCAGACAGGTGTTCAATAACCTGCTGGATAACGCTGCTGCATATTCAAACAAGGGAACGAAAATTACCACCAGCGCCATCCGGGTAGGCAACTGGGTAGAATTCAGCGTGGCGGATGAAGGCGCAGGTATTTCATCCGGGGATACCGACCGGTTGTTTACCAAATTCTACCGCGGCAACCAGATGCGACAGCACAGCGGGGGAGTCGGATTGGGATTGGCTATTTGCCAGGCAATTGTAATCTCCCATGGCGGGCGCATCTGGGCGGATAGTCACCCGGGCTGCGGGTCGATTTTTTATTTCACTCTTCCAGTATGGAAGTAATAGATATGGCTGGCAAAGTAAAAATTCTGGTAGCGGATGATGAAC
>CAZPAL010000163.1:0-3074 GCA_964584525.1 uncultured Dehalococcoidales bacterium
ATGGCCAGGATATTGCGGATACCGTTGTAAGCCAGGCCGTAAATAAGGCTCTCCACTTCGTTGCGGTTACGGTCGCGCAGTGCCAGATGCACCAAGGGCTCGATACCTAATTTTTTGATTTCTATGCCTATGATAGTCCCGGCGAAAGCGGGGTTGCCGCCGGGATTGTCGGTAATGCTGATGGCGTGCACCTTGCCGCCCATGGCGGCTTTCTCGGCGTCCGCCAGGATGGAACGGCACTGGTCTTTGGTATCGACGCGCCCCGGCACCTGCTCCCAGGTGACGCAAAACTGGTCCGGGTTGAGCAGCGCAGCCTTGAATAAATTGCTTACCGGTCGGGTATTTTCCATAATTTCCATCCGCTCGAATTAGCCGGGAATCGTGTCATTTCAGCAAATTCACTAAAGACAATACCTGAATAAAAGCAAGTGGGTGAACGATAATATTATCATACGCATTTAATATCATCAAATACGATGGCCGGTTGTCCGGTGCGCGGCGTGTGTGATAGACTTTCCGGCACATGATTCTGGTTTCCAACGACGACGGCATATATTCCCCCAACCTGTGGGCGCTGGCGGGCGCGCTTGCGCGCATCCAAACGGTGGTGGTGGTAGCTCCGGACCGGGAGCAGAGCGCTGTCGGCACCGCCCTTACCTTGCGCCAGCCGCTCAGGGTTCAGCCTATCAGTTCTCTTGAACCGGGTGTCGAGGCCCAGGCGGTGGATGGAACCCCTGGAGACAGCGTTATCCTGGCGGTGGGCAAACTTTATCCGCAGATAAGCATGGTGTTTTCCGGCATCAACAGCGGCCACAACATGGGCGACGATATCCTTATTTCCGGCACGGTGGGCGCCGCCATGCAGGGCTATCTGCGCAACCTGCCGGCCATAGCTGTCTCCATGTCTCACACCGATATCGATAATCGCGCCTACGCAGCCGGCCTGGCGGGGCTGCTGGCGGGCGATATTCAGGCAGGTCGCCTGCCCGCCGATATGTTTTTGAATATCAACTATCCTGAACTGCCTCTGGCTGAAATCAAGGGCATCCATGTCACCCAGCCCGCGCACAAAACCCACATTGACGGAGTCAGCGAAGGCAACGACGGCCGCCGCCAGTATTTCTGGCTGGTGCGCCGCCAACTTGAAAATGAAGTGCCCGCCGGCAGCGATATCGAAGCGGTGGGAAATGGTTTCATTTCGCTGACTTTCCTCAATCACACCATGTTCCGCCGCCCGCCCGCCGGCATAAGCCCGGAATTTTGCCAGCATTTGTTCACGCGCCTGCGCGCGTTGGGGTGAGGCAGGAGTTTTTATTCCGGCGCGGATGCGGGAGGTTGACAAAGATGTTCTCTCTGCATAGAATTAGGGCACAGTGACCTGCTCACGCGGGCATTGATAGGGAGCAACCAACGGTACAACCGCTTGGATCGCAAGACCGAGACGGACGGAGTGGGTTTTTTCAACCTCCGCGCGTGTCGGAGGTTGTTTTTATTTCGGGGAGGTCAGGTGAATATCGGCTTTATCGGCTGCGGCAGAATGGGAAGCGCGCTGGCAAGCGCATTGCATACGGCCGGCTACGATGTAACCGGGGTTTCCAGCCTGCATGATGAGTCCGCTGCCGCGCTGTCGGAGCGCATCCCCGGCTGCCGTGCGTATTCCGGACCCCGCGACCTGGCTCAAGCCGTGGACATGGTTTTCATCACCACCCCGGACGATGCCATCACCCCGGTGTGTGAAAGAATAACCTGGAAAGGCGGGCAAAGCGTTGTGCATTGCAGCGGAGCGGATACGCGGGCGGCTTTGTCCGGTGCCGGGCGAGATGGGGCTGAAACTGGCGTCCTTCACCCTCTTCAAACCTTCAACGGTTCAGAAGCAGATGAAAATCCCTTCACCGGCGTAACCTTCGCCGTCGAGGCCGGTGAAGAGTTGTACGGAACACTAGCGGAGATGGCCGGCAAACTGGGCGGCTGCGCGGTGAATATCCCCCCGCAGCTAAAACCACTGTATCATATTTCGGCGGTGATGGCTTCCAATTACCTGGTCGTTCTGGCAGGCATTTCAGCGGAGCTGTGGCAAAACTGGGGCATTCCCCGGGACGATGCCCTTCAGGCATTGCTGCCACTGATAAAAAAAACTGTATCCAACCTGGGGACGTCGGGCGTCCTCGCCAGCCTGACCGGGCCGGTTTCAAGGGGAGATGCCGGCACGCTTCAAAAACACCTTTCAGCCCTCGGCCGGTATGCCGCCGGCTTAGAGCCGGTATACCGCCAACTGGGGCTCCAGGCAGTTACGTTAGCGCTGGAAAAGGGCAGCATTGGTGTTGCCGAGGCCGAAAAAATCCAGGGTGTCCTGGAATCGGAGTAAAGGAGAAATTTTTATGAGAACCATGCTTAAAAGTAAAATCCATCGCGCCCGTATCACATCCGTGAACCTCGACTACGAAGGCAGCATTGCGCTTGACCGCAATCTGATGCGGGAAAGCGATATTCTGCCTCATGAACAGGTGCATATTTTAAACGTCAATAACGGGCAGCGTTTTACCACTTATGCCATCGAGGGCGATGAGGGACGAGTAGGTCTGAACGGGGCCGCGGCCAGGCTGGCGCAAAAAGGGGATATCGTCATCATCCTGACCTATTCCCAAGTCAGCGACTCCGAGGCGGCTTCCTTAATGCCCAGGCTGGTGTATGTGGATAAATCAAATCATATCGTCAAAACCAGCCGTGCCATCGGCGCTCTGAACCTGGAGGGTTGAAATGGCGATAACAGTCAATGATTTCAAAAAGATGAAGGCGGAACGGCGCAAAATTGCCGTGCTGACCGCTTACGATTACCCCACCGCCCGCCTTGTTGATGAAGCCGGCATCCCTGCCATTTTAGTGGGAGACAGCCTGGGCATGGTGGCGCTGGGGTACGATTCCACGCTGCCGGTGACCATGGAAGTGATGCTGCACCACATCAAGGCGGTAGCGCGCGGGGTGAGACAGGCCATGATTATCGGCGACCTGCCCTTCATGAGCTATCACCTTAGCACGGAACAGGCATTACAAAATGCCGCCCGGTTTTTGCAGGA
>CAZPAL010000164.1:0-3069 GCA_964584525.1 uncultured Dehalococcoidales bacterium
CCCCTATTTTAACAAATCATGCCTGGCTGAAGCTATTACTCGGACAGGCTCCTAGTTTTTAAACAAACCCCGCTACCAATCGAAACTAAAGCCCATCTTCATCAGATGGGCTTTTTGGTGGTAAAAACTACCTCGAGATACCCCCACCCCTACCCCATATTCAAATGAATCTTCAGCGCTTTTTCCACCATGGGAAGATACTCCGGCGGCAGCGAATCCCTAAAAGCCACCAGTCGGCGCTTATCCACGGTCCGAATCTGGTTCGCCTTAATTCGGGAATTCGCGGTTAGCCCGGCAACCCCCATGGGTACGGATACTTCGAAGGGATAGTGTTTCGCGGCAGGCTGGCCTGTGATGGGAAGAATGGTAACGGTCTGGGAGAACTGGTTGTTACCAACCGCCTGGGCCGCATCATTGAACGTGGACGCATCCTGGCGGCGGACCTGCGCCAACCCGGAGCGCCCCTCCACCCCAACGCTGAAGCACAGCTCAAAATCCTCACCCGGCGGGCGCACCTCATGCGGCGCGCCATCTTTTTCGCCGTGCTTTGCGTGCTGTTCGCCGCCGTACTCATTATGTCGCTCTTCTTCATCGCCCTGTTCAAGCTTGAAGCAGTCTGGCTAATAAGCGGGCTGTTCATGGGTTCGCTGCTTTCGCTTACCGTGTCGCTGGCCACCTTCATGCAGGAACTGACCCAGGCGCTGATAGTTTTTCACCTGGAAATCGAATAAGCCACCGTTCCCCAGGCGCCCGCGCCGGTTTCCCGCTAGCTCGCGGCTTCCGGCATGACGCCAGGGACACGGGATTGCCGCACTCGCTCCGCACGTCCGCATTGACTCGAGGAGGGGTCCTCCCTTCATGGAAGAAGCGGGCGGTTGGTATTTGTTTCGCATATTTAATAATTTCGACGATATACGGCATATTTTTGTGAGATTTTTTTGATATAATCCCGGTCAAGACGGGAGAACCCAAAATTATCATCGAGAGGAGCGAAGGATGGTTGCCAATTTCGTGATTTACGAAGACAAGAAGGGGGAGTTTCGCTGGAAGCTGGTTCATTCCAACGGCCAGACTATCGCCGATTCCGGGGAAGGCTACACGGCCAAGGAAGGCGCCAAAAAGGGCATAAAATCGGTGATGGAGAACGCGCCCAAAGCCAGCATAGAAGACACGACTACCTAGGGCCTTTTCTGGTGTTTACCGGTGTTTACCGAGCAGGGATAACAGGAGGGAAATTATGGAAGTAAGCGGGCTCGTTATCGGCGTCATAACCGTTATTTTCGGTGTGGTAGTGATGATATTCCCTAAGATTCTCAATTACCTGATAGGTATATATCTGATTATCGTCGGAATCCTGGCCATAATCAGGGAACTCTAAGTCAGCCCTGGGACGGGGGCGGACCGAAGGTGATACAATAAGCGCGCGCTGACCTGGAACAAGGAAACGGCAAAAGGGCGCCGAGGGGTGAGAAGTGGAAGAAAAGAGCAAGGAAACCAAAACCCGGCATGACATCATGCAGAAACCGCTGCCTGAGATTCTGGACGAGATAGGCGAGAGCATCGCCTTGGCCGAAAAGGCGGCGGAGGATGCCAGGAAGGCGGCCGAAGAAGCGCGGCTGGCTGGTGAAAAAGCGGCGGAGCAGGTGATGAAAAAAATCCGCGCGTTGTTCCTCAAGATGTCCCATGACATTACCGAGGAATTGAAGGAATCCGAAAAGAGCTAAAGTAACGGCGGGGTTCCACCCTCCTTTGCGGTCTCCCCGAACGCGGGAAACAAGTATTTGAAGGGGGGTTGTAGTGGGTGGGCGCTTAAACCAGCGCCAGCGCCTTGTTGAGTTCCTTTTTCAGGGTGTTGACAAACTATATTTTTAGGTCAGGGTTGGTGCCGCTGGGGTCCAGGTAGAGCCAGATAGACCTCACCTGGTTGGTGTTGCTTTGCTCGCCGTTGACCGCAGTTATATATATGGAGTTAAGCGGCGATTTGAACTCTTCCACCAGCGCCGCGTTGGCGGGGTCCTCGGTGTGTCATTTTTTGTATATCAGTTCGCGTTTCATTTTCACTCTTGAACTGTCCGGTTGTCGGCAGTATCTAACTCGCCTGCGTAATGATATAGAGGATGATAAAAAGTTGTCAAATGGGGCGCGTTAGCAGGCTTCTTCATAAAGTTGCAGCAGGGCGTCGGCCACCGCAGGGTCGAACTGGGTTCCCCGGCTGCGCCGGATTTCGGCCAGGGCGTCTTTTTCGGGCATGGCCTGGCGGTAGGGTCGTTCCGAAATCATGGCCTCGAACGAATCCGCCACGGCGATGATGCGCGCGCCCAGCGGTATCTCATCCTGTTTGAGCCGGTCCGGGTAACCCGTGCCGTCGTAACGCTCGTGATGACTGCGCACCACGCGGGTTATCTCGGCGTCACCGGCGATGGGGAGCAGAATCTGTTCGCCGATTTCCGGATGCTGCTGCACGTGACGGAACTCTTCGTCGGTCAGTCGCCCCGCTTTATTCAGAATATCCTCCCGGACTCCGATTTTACCCACGTCGTGCACCAGACCCGCCAGTTTAACCTTTTCCACCGCCTCCCGGGGCAGGTTCATGGCGGCGGCGATGGCCCCTGAAATATCCGCCACCCGGTTGGAGTGGCCGCCGGTATAGGGGTCCTTGGCTTCGAGGGCGCTGGCCAGCGAGCCAAGGGCATTCATAAACGAAAGTCGTATTTTCTCGGCCTGTATCGAGACCTTCTCCTCCAGGTTGCGCTGGTATTCGATATTTTCCAGTTCGAGCCTGCGTTTTTCAAGCGCGCGCTTGACGCTGATGATGAACTCATCCAGGTTGAAGGGTTTGGTTATGTAGTCATAGGCACCGTATTTTATGCATCTGATAGCCATGTCAATGTCGGTATTAGCCGTCACCATCAGCACCTGGGTGGACGGGAAGGAGCTTCTTATCTCGGGCAGCAGTTCGAGCCCGGTTTTGCCCGGCATGTTGATATCCAGAATCACCAGGCTGTATTCATTTTTCGCCATCTCGTCCAGAGCCTGGGCGGCATCGGCTGCCTGGAAGCATTCATAACC
>CAZPAL010000165.1:0-2999 GCA_964584525.1 uncultured Dehalococcoidales bacterium
TGAGAATGCCGTCGCGCACCTCCCGGGTCAGGTTTAATCCCTGGCCGTCATTTTCCAATACGTCCACCACGCGCAGACTCTGCTCGTTGTGGTGGAACCCACCCTCGAAAAGTTCGTTGAGCGTATCCTCACCGATATGCCCGAAGGGGGTATGCCCCAAGTCATGGCCGAGGCTGATAGCTTCAGCCAGGTCTTCATTGAGGTTAAGCGCACGGGCGATGGTGCGTGCTACCTGGGATACCTCCAGCGTGTGGGTCAGGCGGGTCACGAAGTGGTCGCCCAGCGGTGCGATAAATACCTGGGTTTTGTGTTTCAGTCGGCGGAATGCCTTGGTATGCAGAATGCGGTCGCGGTCGCGCTGGAAACATGTGCGCAGACAGTCGCTCTCTTCCGGTTTGAGCCTTCCCTCCGACCTGGCACTCTGCCGGGCAAAGGGCGAAAGCGATTCTTCCCTGGCCTCGGTGCGCTCTCTGACGCGGAGCCCTTTTATCATTTAGCTTTGAGCTTGGCTTCTGCCCGCGCGATGATGGCGCGGGTGGTACCAATCATATCCGGACTGACCGAAACTGAGGTGATGCCCCAGGCTACCAGTTTTTCGGTCAACTCGGGATAAACCGATGGGGCTTGCCCGCAGATGGATGAAGTCACTCCCATGCTCCTGGCCACGCTGATGGCACGCTCCAGTGACATCATCACCGCTTCGTTGCGCTCGTCGAAGGTACTGGCCAGATGGGCGCTGTCGCGGTCGACGCCCAGCGTGAGCTGCGTCAGGTCATTGGAGCCGATGGAGATGCCGTCAATCCCGACTGCCAGGAATTTGTCCATAAGGATGATGTTGGAGGGGACTTCGACCATCATCCAGAGCTTGAATCTGTCCGAGCGCACCAGTCCGCGCTCTTCCAGCAGTTTTTTGGTGGCTTCCAGCTCTTTTACCGTGCGCACGAAGGGGATCATCACCCACAGGTTATCGAACTCGCGCCGCACGCGTTTGATGGCTTCTATTTCAAGTTCGAAGGAATCGATATCGGTGATGTAGCGGGAGGCGCCGCGGTAACCCAGCATGGGGTTTTCTTCGATACCTTCGTAGTCTTTTCCGCCCAGCAGGTCCCGGTATTCGTTGGTTTTGAAATCGGTGGTGCGGTAAACCACCGGGCGGGGGTAAAAAGCCCGGGCGAAAGGCACGATGCCTTCATACATCTTCTGTATGTACTCTTCCTGCAGCCCGTTTTTTATCATGTAGAGAGGGTGCTTGTTTATCTGGCCGACGATGAACTCCGCACGCAGCAACCCCACGCCGTCCACATTGCGGGCGGCTACCTTGTCTGCCAGTTCCGGCTGTGCCAGGTTTACATAAACACGGGTACGGGTTTTGAGGATTTCCTTGACCATGCTGGCCATGGAGGCGGTCTGCACGTTGCGCGACACCTTGCCGCTGTAAACCTTGCCGTGTGAGCCGTCAACGGTAATGACGCGCCCGCTGGTGAGCAACCGGGTGGCCTCTCCGGTGCCTACCACGCAGGGCACGCCCAGTTCGCGGCTGACGATGGCGGCGTGGGAGGTGCGGCCGCCGCGGTCGGTGAGGATGGCCGCCGCGCGCTTCATGGCGGGAACGAAGTCGGGGGTGGTCATCTCCGCCACCAGGATATCGCCGTTCTGCACCAGGTCTATCTGGGAAGGGTCGAGCAGGATTTTGGCGGGGCCGGTAGCCAGGCCGGGGCTGGCGGCGTCGCCGACCAGCAGCACCGGGGCATTGATTTCCGGTTCGATTTCGGTGGCTTCCTTAAGGGTAGTGACCGGGCGGGTCTGTACCATATATAACTCGTCGCCCTCTTTGGCCCATTCGATGTCCTGGGGAGACTTGTAATGCTCTTCGATGCGCAGCGCCAGTTTGGCCAGGCGGGCGATATCTCCCTCGCTGATTTTCGGCTTTTCCTGGCTGGTGGTGGGCACGTTCACCCAACTGTTGGGGTTGCTGGGGCTGACATGATTGTTGGCGTTACCGTTACCGTTGACGACGGAGCGGGTAAGTTTCTTCTCCTGGTGGCTCACCTTGCGCGAGATGATGGACATGTCGGCTTTGTCGATAATATACATATCGGGGGTGACTTCCCCCGATACAAGACCTTCTCCCAGCCCGTAGATGGCTTCGATGACAATCTTCGACGTGTCGCTGGTGATAGGCTCGACGGTGAACATCACGCCGGAGCTCTCGGAAGCCACCATGCGCTGCACGGGAACGGCGATGCCCACCTTGAAGTGGTCGTATTTCTGCTGTTCGCGGTAATAAATGGCCCTCGACTCAAATAAGGACGCCCAACACTGCTGCACGGCGGCCACTACTTCGTCTTTGCCTTCGATGTTGAGATAGGTGCTCTGCTGGCCGGCGAAAGACGCGTCCGGCAGGTCCTCGGCGGTAGCCGACGACCTGACCGCTACCAACCCCTCGCCCATCTCGGCATACGCCTGCTGTATGGCTTCGGCGATTTCGGCGGGCATGGGAGAACTCATGATCAGTTGTTTGATGTCCGCCGAAGCCTGCTGGAGGGCTTTGCTGTCATCGGAGTCCACGGGTGACAACCGGGCACGGATTTTCTCGGTCAGATTGGCTTTTTGGATGAAGTGGTAGTAGGCATCGGCGGTAATCACGAAACCGGGCGGCACGGGAATGCCGGAGCGGGTCATCTCCCCCAGATTGGCACCCTTGCCGCCCACCAGGGGGATGTCATCTTTACCCACGTCGCCGAACCAGACAATCGCCTTTAGGCCGTTTTGCATGCGCATTTCCCTCCTGAGGTTGTCTGAAGTGAGGTAATTATAGCAGAAATCCTGGACAAAAACATAACAGGCATATCAACCCGTTTGAAAAAAAGCGCCCGCACCCGTTTATTCAACATGGGCAGGCGTCTCCCTCGGCAGGTTTCTACGCCGTCCGTTTCAGTTGACATGTTGTTGTCCAGCGAAAATGTCACTCTAACTGTTCAGCGAAAATGTCACCCTCT
>CAZPAL010000166.1:0-2980 GCA_964584525.1 uncultured Dehalococcoidales bacterium
CCAGCGGGTGCTCGGAATATTTTTCCGCCGCCGCCGCCATGGCCAGCACGCGGCCGCCGTCTGCACCGGCGGCCGGAATCACATCCGTGACGCGCGGCGCACCGCTGGTGAGGGTGCCGGTTTTATCCAGTATCACTACCTGGACGCGGTGGGCTTTCTCCAGCGTGGCGGCATTGCGGAAGAGAATCCCCGACTCGGCCCCCTTGCCGGTGCCCACGATGATGGCGGTTGGGGTGGCCAACCCCAGCGCGCATGGGCAGGCGATAATCAAAACCGCCACGAAATTGAGCAGCGCATAATTAAGCGCGGGGTCCGGCCCCCACAGAAACCAGACCAGAAAAGTCAGCGCGGCGATGGCCAGCACCACCGGTACGAAATAGGAGGCCACCGTGTCCGCCAGGCGCTGGATAGGGGCTTTCGAACCCTGTGCCTGCTCCACCAGCCGGATGATGTTGGCCAGGGCGGTATCTTTGCCTACCTTTTGGGCTTCGAAACGGAAACTACCGGTTTTATTGATGGTGGCGCCGATAACCGTATCGCCCGGGTTTTTATCCACCGGCAGGCTTTCCCCGGTCAGCATGGATTCATCCAGAGTGGAACGCCCCTCGGTAATCACGCCGTCCACCGGCACCCTCTCGCCGGGGCGCACCAGCACCAGGTCTCCCACCTGCACGTCCTCCACCGGCACGCTCATCTCAACCCCGCCGCGGATTATCTGGGCGGTGCGGGGGCGCAGCCCGATAAGTTTTTTAATCGCTTCTGAAGTGCGCCCTTTGGCCCGTGTTTCCAGGTAGCGGCCGAAAAGTATGAGCGCGATTATCACCGACGCGGTATCGAAATAAAGCTCCGGTTCCAGTACCCCGGATACGAAAGCTCCCGGGAAAAGCAGCGCGGCCACGCTGTAAAAATAGGCGGCGGAGCTACCCACGGCAATGAGGGTGTTCATGTCCGCGCGGCGGTGTTTCAGCGAGGCCCAGGCGCCCTTGTAGAAAGGCCATCCTGCCCAGAACTGGACCGGCGTTGCCAGAGCCCAGAACAGGTACCCCCGCCCGGGAAATTCCGGGCCGAAACCCAGCAGCATGATGGCAATGCCGATGATGAGCGCCGGGACGAAGCGGTTCCTTAAGGCCCGGACTTCCTTCTCGTTCTGCTCCCCGCTCTGCTCGGCGCCGCTTACCTCAGCGCCCAGTTCATAGCCGGCATCGGCTATGGCGCGGCGGATTGCAGCTATATCGGCGTTCTCGGCCAGCTCAAGCGAGACCCGGGATGAGGCCAGATTGACGCTGGCGGAAATCACCCCCGGGACGCCCAGCGCCGCCTTTTCGGCGTTGGCTACGCACGAGGCGCAGTGCAGGCCTTCGATAGCGTAGGATTTTTGATTGAGCGCGGACTGGTAACCCAGCTCTTTGATGGCATGGATGATGGAGGCGGGGGAAAGTTTATCTGGGTCGTAAGTCAGCCTGGCGCGGGAGGTGGCGAAATTGACCTCGGCGGATGCCATGCCTTCCAGATGAGCCAGTGATTTTTCCAGCCCGCCGGCGCAACTGGCACAGCTCATGCCGCTGATGGCTATATCGAGCCGGGACAAGACGGGTTCAGACACTGCTCCCCTCCCTTTTCTGGATAAAATCCACTCTGCTGCCGCCGCTGTTCTACCATTATAAACACTATGCGTGCCGGTGGCAAAATTATCTCTCATCCCCCCTGCCATACGGCATAATTACGGCAATAATTGCCTGATAAGCTGTTGACACAGCCATAACCGGATAGTATTATATGGAACGTCTTTGCCAATAAAATATATTAAAGGAGAAAAAGTGGAAGACAAATCGTGCGATTTATTCTGTTCGGTGCAGTGTCAACTGGACGACATCTGCGACATGCTCAAGCTGGACGCGGGTACCAAGGCCTTCATCCGCCAGCCAATGAAGGAGTTACAGGTATCCATACCGGTTAAAATGGACAACGGCCAGACCAAGGTTTTCACCGGATTTCGCGTGCAGCACAATAACGCGCGCGGCCCCTATAAGGGAGGCATCCGCTTCCATCCCGAAGAGACCGTCAACACGGTACGCTGCCTGGCCACATGGATGACGCTCAAATGCGCCGTGGTTGGCATACCCCTGGGCGGCGGCAAGGGCGGCGTCATCTGCAATCCCAAGGAATTATCAGCCGGCGAGATGGAAAGGCTGTCCCGTGGATACGTACGCAGGGTTTGGGAGATAGTCGGGCCTGACCGCGACATCCCGGCCCCCGATGTCTATACCACTCCCCAGATTATGGCCTGGATGATGGATGAATACTCCGCCATCAAAGGTTACGGCAACCCGGGTATGATTACGGGTAAGCCGCTGGCCGTCGGCGGTTCCATCGGGCGCGGCGATGCTACTTCCCGCGGCGGCATGTACACCATTGTTGAAGCCGCCAGGCATCTCAACATCCCGCTGAAGCATGCCAGGGTGGCCATTCAGGGTTACGGCAACGCCGGCTATTTTGCTGCGGCGCTGCTGCATGCCGACCTTGACTGCAAAATCGTAGCCGTCAGCGATTCCCGCGGCGGCATCTTCAACGCCAACGGCCTGGACCCCGAAATGGTCAACGCCCACAAGACCAGGACCGGCTCGGTGGTCAACTTCCCTGGTTCGGTTAACATAACCAACGAAGAACTGCTCGAACAGGATGTCGAAATATTACTTCCCTCGGCACTGGAAGGCGTCATCACTATGGACAACGTAGCCAGAATCAAGGCCAAAATCATCGGTGAACTGGCCAATGGGCCCACCTCGGCCGATGCCAACGAAGCGCTCTACAAGAAAGGCGTGATGGTCATCCCGGACATCCTGTGCAACGCCGGAGGAGTTACCGTTTCCTATTTCGAGTGGGTGCAGGGTCTCTATCATTTCTGGTGGAATGAAGGGGAGGTACGCCAGAAGCTTTCCGAAATCATGGTCAACGCCTTCGCCAGCGTGCTCAAGGAATC
>CAZPAL010000167.1:0-2962 GCA_964584525.1 uncultured Dehalococcoidales bacterium
GGTAGTGAGGTCAATGCCGTCCCGATAAGCATCAGTCCCAAAGTGGACGAACAAAGGCACGACTGTAATCCCCAGCCTGCTGGCTATCTCGAGTGTCAGGTCCGAAGTGCTATCAGTGACAATCTTTACTGTCATAGCAATAATCTCCATGCACGTAGAATTTTGGCTTGGGCAGGGTCTCAGCTTCCCGGGGCTTATTGATTAGCTGTTTCCTGAGTGTACCCTTTCGTAACCATTTATTCCCCCTTTACGGGATAATAACTGGTATCGTTTTAGGGGGGCAGGTCAACAGGCTAGATCCATGACCTGTCGTAAAGGGCGCGGTTCTTTATAATATTCCTGGTAACCGGATTGCCCCCGAGGTCGCTCTTTAACCCGGCGGTTATTCTCCTTATCATAATAAGGAAGAACAATATTGCGTAAGACCATGACACAACTGCGGGTTCCGATAACAGAGCGGTAATAATCGGCGCAATCATAAACGCCACAGCCATTCCCACCGGCAAGCTCAGACTGTGTGAGCCACCGAATTTTAATCTTTCATTGAGAGGTTTGTCTGCATTATGAGGGCTTATTACCTTACCGATTACGCCGGCCAGCATCGGAATTGCTATTACAACAAAGGGCAAAGGGGTTAAAGCAACAATATACCCTACCGAAATACTGTTCCCTTTTTCCCCTTCGAAGCGGGTGAAAAGCGGCCACATTTGACCTGCTACCGCCGATAATCCACCGATAGCGATTATCGCAATATCCATGTTTAAAAACCTGCCGGCAACAACTACAATCACGCCTTTTAAAATATCGAAGATAACTCCTGTTACCGCAAGAAGAGGTTTTCCCTGCGACACAAAGGCAAGATGAAGGTCGCCTTCCTGATTCATTCCATTCAATCTGGCAAGTATGCGCAAATGTGGAAATGCGCCAACCAGATAGGCGCATACGATAAAAAGTATATTAAAAAATAACATTGTTAATGGGGTGCAGTATAACACCTCGCAACTATATTTGCATATATAGCGCCTGTATTTGATTGTACTCAGCCACACGAACATGACGATTAGATGAAAATTCATTGGTTTCCAGGCCAAATCAGCATCCATTGGTACTGGTTCCCTGAATTAATCTATTAATTGATGATGACATCAGCTTTCAGCCAAAAGATTACCCCCACCCCAGGTTCTTCGGCCATCCTTCATGGCCTCCAGAATGGACAAAAAAGTGACTGACACTCACCCCCGCCCGTTGAATCCGCCAACCCAGGGGGTTTATAATAGCACCAGTTTTATATTTATCAGCCTGAAGGAGGCATTATGAATCAGGTCAACAGGTTCTGCACGGCTTGCGGCCAGCCCGTCAACCCCGCCGCCCGTTTTTGCCAGTCCTGCGGCCAGGGGGTAGCGGCTGCGGCTGCGCCTGCCTACACCCCACCCCCTCCTGCATACGAACCCCCGCCCCAGTACGCGCCGCCGGCCCAGCCTGACTACCAGCCACAGGCACAGGGTTACGCCGAAAGGCTCGTAGGCGTGTTGCCCGGGCTTAGCCGGCGCAAGGGACTGATGAGCGTGGAAGCCTTCAATGCGGTGGTCACCGACGGGCGCATCATCTTCGCCCAGCAGACCAACAAGATGGTGCAGGAAGAAGCCAAAAAGAAGCGCGGCGGGTTCCTGTCCAACATGGCCGGGGCCATGAGCGCCGGCTTCAACATCTGGAAACGCTACCTGGAGATGGCGCCCGAACAGGCGTTGCAGGAAACGCCGGGCAATTTCTTCATTGCCATGAACCAGATACGCAAGGTAAAATACGACGGCGGGCGCACGCTCTACAAAAAAGGCGCCTTCACGGTGGGCATCAACACCAAGGACGACGATGACGGACCGGCCAAACTGGAAATCGAAACAGTGGCTGAAAAGTTCAAATTCGACGTGCCGTCCTTCTTTCAGAACGAGGTCGGCGACACGCTGCGCCAGGCCGGGCTGATTAAAAAATAAGCCTTTGACAGCCTGACGAGAAAGGGCTGGACACTTGTGTCCAGCCCTTTACTTATTGCCCCGGAATTACTGCCAGGCGGTCAGCGCGGTGACGGTATCCCTGTCCAGTTTCCTGACCACCGCTGTCGCCAGTTTCAGAGCGGAGTCATAGTCCTGGCGGCGCATGATGGAGTTATGGCTGTGGATATGGCGCGTGGGCACGCTGATGACCACCGTCGGCACGCCGGTTTTATGCAGGTGGACGGCGCCGCCGTCGGTGGCCCCGCCCTCCATGGCGGAAAGCTGAAGCGGTATTTTGAGCTCTGCCGCGGTATCGATTACCAGGTTGCGCAGTTTGATGTTGGGAATCATGCGGGCGTCGTAGGCCAGCACGGTCGGCCCTCCGCCCATCTTGATGGCGGATTCCTCCGGTTTGATGCCCGGAACGTCCCCGGCGATATCCACTTCCAGAATGATAGCCACATCCGGATTGACGGCTTCCACGCTGGTGGTGGCGCCCCTCACCCCCACCTCCTCCTGCACGGTGGCCACGCCGAAGACCGTGTTGGCATGGTTTTTACCCAGCGCCTGCAGCACGCCGATGGTCAGCGCGTTTCCCACGCGGTCGTCTAAGGCTTTGGCAATGTAGGTTTTGGGGGCAACGTCCATGACGGCGAAGCGGCTCTGCGGCACCACCGGGTCGCCCACCCGCACGCCGGCGGCTTCCACCTCTTCCTGGGAGACGGCGCCGATGTCGATGAATAATTCCTTGCGCTCCACCAGCTTCTTGCGCTCCTCGTCGCTCATGAGGTGGGGAGGTTTTGAACCGATGACCCCCAGCACTGCCCCTTTGGCGGTATGGATGGTGACTATCTGAGCGGGCAGCACCTGGCTGGGCCAGCCGCCCAGCGGGGTGAAGCGAATGAATCCCTCTTTGGTGACCAGCCTCACCATAAAGCCGATTTCGTCCATGTGCCCGGCAATGAGCACCC
>CAZPAL010000168.1:0-2962 GCA_964584525.1 uncultured Dehalococcoidales bacterium
AGCCAGCGTGTGAAAAAGGTCTTGCCGGTGCCGCTCTTGCCGAAGATGCCGTTGGAACGGGAGGCGAAGAGCGGCAGGTCCAGGCAGAGCTTGATTTCCATGTCCAGCGGGTTGCCTATCCAGAAACGCTTGTCGTCCTCTTTGCCGAAAACCATCTCGATATCGGACTCGGAGGACAGCGTGACCGGAGAAAAATGGCTGGGGATGGTCTTGACCGGCTGGGGGCCTTCGGTGATGGTGGCGGCCTCCCCCCCGATAACCAGGTAAGGGGTAACGTTGATGGCCCCGTAGGCGCTGGTGCCGGTCAGGATTTCGGCGGAAAAGGGGTCGTCGGCGGCGGGAGGGGCCAGCGCCAGTTGCGGGTCGGTGACCTCCAGGCTGACATCCGTAATCATGCCCAGGAAGCGTTTGCGCTGCCCCGCTATGGTGACATAACGCCCGACGGCGATGTCTTCCACCGAGGAGCGGCTGTCCAGTTTGACGTCGATGCCGCCGGCCAGCGAGCCGGCCACCACCACTCCCAGCAGTTTATCTTCGCTCATGGCCGTATCCTCTCCAGAATTATTTTAAGCCGGGCATAGTCGCGCCCCAGCAGCACGGCCAGCTCCTTGCCGGCGCCGACCAGGAAGGGACGCGGGTCGGGGTAGGCGGCAGCCAGGCGGCGCAGCACGGCGGCCGTCAGTTCTTCGGCAGGGACAGCGGCTTCGGCCTCCAGCAGCAGGCTGACGAAGCTCAGCCGGCGCGAAAAGGCCAGCATCTCATCGGTGCTGAGCGCGTAAACGAAGCCGTGGATGCGCGCCGGGCGCGGCGGGAGGTACTGGCGGAGCTCCCCCTTGTGGTTGAAACCCACCACCAGCGCCGAAAACTCGCTTCTGAGCAGCCTGGGCAGCTGCGGGTTGGCGTCGTATATGGCCTGTTCGCTGGCCTCGTCCTTGCCGCGGGCGACGGGTTTGCGGTTGGGCTCGATGCCCTGGGTGGCGGCGTGGTGCACCACGCCGTAAAGCTCCAGCTCCCCCTCCCCGGTTTTTACCATGCTGCCCAGCGCCGGCAGGTCGAAAAGCTGGTAGCACTGGGCGGTGAAACCGGCGGTGCCGGCCTCCACTATTTCCCCGGCGCGCGTGTCTTGAGTGTTCATATCATGCCTCGCTTGTCTTTTTCAGGGTTGATAGCGGCTTATGGCTGCCTCAGTTCAACTCCGTTTTCCGGGAAATTCCGGTCAAAGGTATAAATTGCCCCATTAGCAGAACGGGCGCTGGCCCAGAGCATGGCATCGACGAAGGAAACCCGGTGGGACGGCCGGCACAGGATTAGCGCCTGCAGGGCCAGGTTTTTGTCAAAACCGAATGTGCGGATATTGCGTTTTTGCAGCAGGGCTATCAGGTGGTCAATCACCACCGTGCGCTGCATATCATAGATGGAGGTTAAGACATATCCGATTTCGGCGATGACGACATCGGTGAGGTAAACCGGGCTATCGCTATCTATTACCCGTGCCGCCCTCTCGGCCAGAGATGGTTCGTCGTTGGTCAGATAACGGATTACCAGATTGGTATCTACGAAGTTCACTCGCGTTTTCCGGCGTGTTTTAATTTATTCCGGGCAGCCGATTCCCAGGCCTTCTCCCTGGCCTGGTTCATTTCCTCCCCGGCGGCGATGTGCCTGCCGCTGTATTCAGCCAGCGCGCCCCTGAGGGATGCATCGTGTTCGGGCGGAATGAAAAATATCTCTACGTGGTCGCCCACCAGCCGCTGAATCGCCAGCCATTTGGGCCCGATACCCAGCCGGTCCCGGATGTCCTTGTTGATAACCACCTGCCCCTTGGCGCCCATCGTCACGGCCATAGTATAACCCTCCTGTTAGAGTATAACTATGATACCAATGTAGGATAAACCTGTCAATAGTTATACCCACCGCGTGCGTTTGCTGCAGCTTTTGGCCGAGCTGATGACCGGCAAGTGCTCGTCGCCCAGCCAGGTTTCCAGCAAACGGCGGAAGTTTTCGCTGTCGGCCCCGGTCACCACCGCCTGTTCGTGGGCTTCCGAGAGCGCCACCGGGTATCCCTGGCCGCGCCGGCACTGGTCGAGCACCAGTGCGTGGGTCAGCCCCAGCCGGGCGCCGTCGGCGGCCACCCACTCCGGAATCTCCACCCGCGCAATCTCGTCCCCGCAGCGCAGGTAGAAGAAATACACCCGCTGCGCCCCGTAGCGGTTTTCCACTATTTTGGAACTGGAAATGAAAAGAGACGAACGCCGGCCGTCTTCAAGCTGCTGGAAAAGGTCGCTGTCCTGCACGCCGGCCGCCGCGTCACAGGGGCGCTTGCCCGGAAGAACGTCCCGGCACTGCCGGTCGCAATCCACCGCCTCGTTAGGGCAGAGCAGCAGGCGCAGCGTGTTGACCACGTCGGTTGAGCGCGGGAAGCTGATATAGCTGGCCAGCGCCAGGTTGCGGTTCCGGCTGAGGCGCTGAATCTCGGCCAGGTGCCTGAGAAACCCTTTCTCCAGCATCTCCTCCACCACGAAATCCTGGATGTCCTTGCTGGCCAGGCTCCACATGATGAGCGAGCCGTCCAGCAGCGCCAGGGCGCTGCGTCCGGCCGGGATTTCAGCCGCCATTTCCGCCAGGTGGCGGGCTTCTTCCACAGCGCGCTTGATGCCCAGCAGGTTGGCGTCTATCACCTGCTGGCGCGCGCCGCAGGTGATGACGCAATCCTCCTCCCCGGCATAGAGCCGGGGCAGGCTGGAAAGTTCGGCGGCGGGTTTGTCCCCGTAATCCAGCCGCACGCGGCCGATGTTGATTAGAAAACAGCGCGTGGCCTGGTGGCGGTCGGTGCCTATCTGCGAGCCGTCGGTAGCAATGATGCTGTAGGCGGCGGGCAGGGCGGGGGGGGCCTGGCGGCCGTTGATTTCATCCACCAGCCCGGCCACCCGGAAGGTGGTTTTGGAAAGCGCCGTCTTGCGCTGCA
>CAZPAL010000169.1:0-2893 GCA_964584525.1 uncultured Dehalococcoidales bacterium
GGCATGACTGGCCTTACTCACGAAGAGGTTACCAAGTCCAAGCCGGAAAAAGGGCTGACGCAGGCTATCAGGCAGCGCGCCGGGCGCAATGCAGAGGGTAAAATTACGGTTCGTCATCGCGGAGCCGGCGCCAAGCGCATGTTGCGGCTCATCGACTACAAACGCGACAAAACCGGCATACCCGGCCGGGTGGCGGCCATCGAATATGACCCCAACCGCTCGGCCAACATTGCCCTTGTCTTCTATGCCGACGGGGAGAAGCGTTACATTCTCAGTCCGCTGGGCATGTCGGTCGGGAACATTATCAAATCCGGCGAGGACAGCGAACTTTCTCCCGGCAACAGCCTGCCGCTGAGAGCCATCGCTACCGGCACCTTCGTGCACAACGTCGAGGTTGAGAAGGGACGGGGTGGGCAGTTGGTGCGCAGCGCCGGCAATGCCGCTCAACTCATGGCCAGGGAGGGCGATTACGTCCTGTTGCGCCTGCCATCAGGCGAGATGCGCCGCATCCGCGGGGAATGCCTGGCCACAGTGGGGCAGGTGGGTAACGTGGAACACCAAAATGTCAAACTGGGCAAAGCGGGACGCAGCCGTAACAAGGGACGCAGGCCGACGGTACGCGGCTCGGCTATGAATCCCTGCGATCACCCCCACGGCGGCGGAGAAGGGCGCTGTCCCATCGGGATGCCAGGGCCTAAGACCCCCTGGGGGAAACCGGCGCTGGGGCATAAGACGCGCCAGCCCAAACCATCGGATAAATTAATTGTAAAACGGCGGGGTAAATAAATGTCAAGGTCAGTAAAAAAAGGGCCAGCAGTTGATGCCAAGTTGCTCAAGCGGGTGGATGAACTTAACCGTTCGGGAAAGAAGGCCATTATTAAAACCTGGGCGCGTTATTCAACCATACTGCCGCAGATGGTTGGCTTGAACATAGGCGTGCATGACGGACGGCGCCATGTGCCGATATTCATCACCGAAAACATGGTGGGACATCGCCTGGGCGAATTCGCCATGACCCGCACGTTCCGCGGGCACTCCACCAAAGCGGAGAAAACCACCACGCCCAGGAAGTAGGTTGAGAAGGAATCATTATGGAAGTAAAATCGGTTGCTAAAAATACGGGGATATCGGCTCGCAAAGTCAGGCTGCTGATGGACATGGTGCGTGGCAAGAAGGCGGACGAGAGTTTATTGATTTTGCGCTATGCTGCCTCGCCGACAGCCAGGGTGCTGGCTAAAACGATAAAGTCTGCCGTCGCCGATGCTGAGAACAACTTTCAGATGACCCCCGCGGATTTGAAAATCGTCAGGATATACGCTGATGACGCGCCCATGGCCAAGCGTTTTCAGCCCAGGGCTCGCGGCAGGGCGGACCAAATCTTAAAACGTTCAAGCCACATCACCGTCGTCGTGGCCGAGCAGGAGGGTTAATGGGGCGCAAGGTTCATCCTATGGGCTTTAGAATCGGAGTCATACGTGACTGGCAGTCCAAGTGGTATGACGAACAGAACTACGCTGCTTACATTCTGGAAGATGCCAAGCTGCGCAAAGCCATCAAGTCTAAATATGCCGATGCCGGCATCTCGGCGGTGGAAATCGAACGCCATGCCAACAAAGTCAGCGTCTTCATCCACACAGCCCGGCCCGGCATCGTCATCGGGCGCAGCGGGCAAAGGGTGGAAGAAATGCGGCGTTACCTCGAAACCCTGGTAGGCAAGAAAATCCAGGTGGACATCCGCGAAATCCGCCAGCCTGAACTGGACGCCTATCTGGTAGCACGCTCGGTGGCAGACCAGATGGAACGCCGGGTGGCTTATCGGCGGGCTATGAAGCAGGCTATTTTCCGCACCTTGCAGGCGGGGGCCAAAGGGATGCGTATCACCTGTTCGGGCCGTTTGGGTGGGGTGGAAATCGCCCGGCGCCAGATGATGCATCAGGGACGCGTTCCGCTGCACACCATGCGGGCGGATATAGATTACGGCCTGGTTGAAGCCCACACCACCATGGGACGCATCGGCGTCAAGGTTTGGATTTACCGGGGAGACGTGCTGCCTGAAATTAAAGTGAAGGAAGAAGCCGTCGAAGCGGTCAGCGTGGCCAGCAGCGAGACTCCCGTCAAAGAGACGGTCGGCGCCGCCGTGACCGGCGAACCCAGGACCGAAGTTGAGGCCAAGAAGGTGCGCACCAGGAAGAAGGCGGTAGAGACTGCCGAAGGCGAATCACCCGTTGTGGCGGTAGAAAGTGTGGTCGAGGAGACCAAGCCGGCGGCTGAAAAGCCTAAAGCGCGCGTCAGGAAAGCGGCCGAAGCAGTAGAGGCTTCGAAGCCTGTTGAACCTGCCGCAGAAGAGAAGCCCAAAACCCGCGCTCCCAGGGCTAAAAGCGAGGATAAGGAAGCCAAGCCCAAGGCGGAATAGGATTACAAGCGGGCGAAAGCCCTGTGAATGTGAAATAGGGGTTATTAGATGTTACAACCAAAGCGCGTAAAATACAGGAAAACACACAAGGGACGCCGCAGCGGCGCCGCCCACGGCGGAGCCACCATGGCTTTCGGGGAATACGGATTGCAGGCGTTAGGTTCCGCCTGGATGACCGCCCGTCAGATTGAAGCCGCCCGCCGCGCCATCATGCGCAGCATCAAGCGCGGCGGCAAGGTCTGGATAAGGGTATTTCCGGACAAGCCCGTCACCAGGAAGCCGGCTGAAACCCGCATGGGAGGCGGCAAGGGCGCTACCGAATTTTGGGTGGCGGTGGTGCATCGCGGCCGGATGCTGTTCGAACTCAGCGGCGTAGACCACGATACCGCCAAGGAAGCCATGCGCCTGGCATCTCATAAATTACCCTTCGAGACTCGGTTTATCGTGCGCGAAGCCGCCTACGGCGAGTCCCGGGAGAAG
>CAZPAL010000170.1:0-2871 GCA_964584525.1 uncultured Dehalococcoidales bacterium
TGTGTTGGGTGTGTTTGGGGTTCCTGTTACTGGCGTTGGTCATGGCGGTGGGGGTTATGTCCGGCTGCAACGGCGGAGCGTCAACCACCAAAACCTCCAGCCCAACGGTTGAGGCAGACCGGGTTGAAGTGCATTATTTTTACGAATCAGATGCCTGTTTTTGCCTCAAGCTGGCTTCGGAGTGGGTTCATTCCATCATCAACGAAGAGTATAAAACCCAGCTCGACAGCGGCAAACTGGTCTTTCACAGCTATGACACCAGGGACAGTGCCAACAAGCCGATGATGGAACAGTTCAATTCGCCGGCCTACGCGCTCTATATCACTACCATTCATGGCGAAGAGCGTGTCATCACCGAAGTCAAAACCATCTGGTTTTATACCGATACCAGCGGCACCAACGAGATGTTGAAGTCCAAATTCTGGGGGGCGGTGAGGACGGCGCTCGACAAGGCTCTGGGAGAATAACGCCGTGACCGCCCTGTCAGATTTTTTCCATGAACTGGCCGTCAACAGTTCGGTGCCCATTATCACGGCGCTCTTCCTGGGATTGATGGCTGCCCTGGGGCCGTGCACCATGGCGACTAACATTGCCACGCTGGCTTATATCAGCCGCAAGGTGAGCGACCGCAAATTCGCCATCAGCGCCAGCTTGCTCTATGCGCTGGGGCGCATCTCCTCGCTGACGATACTGGGCGTGATTATCATACTCATCGGGCTGGAAACACCGGCTATCCAGAACTTTTTACAGGGCATGGGTACATATGTGATGGGCCCCGTGCTGATTATCGCCGGCATCCTGATGCTTTTTTCCGAAAAGATATCCTTCGGCAAGGGCGGCACCATGGCCGGCCTGGCCGGCAGGGTTTCCAACATGGGGTTATTGGGAGCCTTTCTGATGGGAGTCTTTTTCGGGCTGGCCTTTTGCCCATACAGTGCCGTTTTGTTTTTCATGGTGCTCATCCCGCTGGCGCTGACAGCGACGGCCGGGGTTCTGCTGCCGCCGGTGTTCGCGTTGGGTACCGGCCTGCCGGTTGTCGTTTTCGGCGCGCTCATCTCGCTGGGAGTCACGGCCGTGGCCAGGTGGGTCAATAACCTGTCCAGGGCCGAAAAATATCTGCGTATCATCATGGCACTGGTTTTCATCGGCCTGGGAATCTACTATATCGTGCAGGCTTTTTAGCTGAGCGCTTTGATGCTCATAATTTTGGGGAGGTTTTAGATGTCCGGGGACAAGCCAAACAAACAGAAAAGTCTTAAAAAGGAAGAAAAGATAAGCCGCCGGCAGTTTTTGAAGGAAGCCGGCCTGGCTGCGGGCGGGATGGCGATGGCGTCGCTGTCGCTGGCTACGGCCTGTAACTCTTCTTCAACCACCACGCCCACAACTACGCCAACGACCACTTATACCACCACGCCGACTACAACTCCGACTACCACACCTACCACTACCCCGACTACCACGCCAACCACCACTGCCGGCGGGCTGCTTCCGTATGTACCGTACACAGAAGCTCCCCCGCTGGAGGACACCCAGGGGTGTACCAGCCGCGTGGCTACGGACCGGTTATACACCATCGAACACACTTGGGTGTACTCCCTGAGCGACAAACTGGCGGTGGTGGGCATTACTGAAAAATTTTCGCTGCTGGTGGGGGCGGTGGAACGTGGGGAACTTTATATCATGCCGGTAGGCACTAAACTGGAGCAGGGCGCGTTTTTGGCCAATTTAGAAGGCCAGAAGATGAACGTGGACGTCATCAGCCCGGTCAGCGGTACCATTGTACAGGTCAACAATGGACTATATGTGAACTCCGCTCTGCTGGAGGCCGATTCATACCGCACGGGGTATCTAGCGGTAATCGAGCTTTCCAACCCAGCCGAACTTAACGCCATGATAGACGGCATAGCATACGCACGCCTGCAGGCCGCTCAACCCCCGGCCCCCCAGCCGACGTCGTAACGGGAGAAGGCACCGGCGTCATGTCGAAATGCTGGGTGTGTAACCTCGGCCGCATTGATTACGAAGAAGCCGCCGGTCTGCAGCGCCGGCTGCTTGAGCTTCGCTACCGGGAGCGCATTGACGACATCATGCTGCTGCTTGAACATCCCCCCACCATCACCCTGGGCAGATTCGCCAACAGGGATAATATACTGGCCAGCCCGTCTGAACTGGAAAGGATGGGAATAGCCGTCCGTTCCTCCGACCGGGGCGGAGACGCAACTGTCCATTGCCCGGGACAGCTTGTCATCTACCCCGTCATGAGCCTGCGTAGCCGCGGCGGCCGTCTCAGGGAGTTTCTCAAGGACCTGGAAGAAGTAGTCTTGCTCACGCTGCTTCATTACGGAATAAAGGCTGAAAGATGGTCCGAACATCCCGGCGTCTGGGTGGATGGGAAGCAGATTGCTGCCATCGGGCTGCGCGTCAGCCGCGGCATCAGCATGCACGGCCTATCCCTCAACGTGAATCCTGAACCCGGCATCTTCGATATGATAAACTTGTGCGGTCTGCCCGGCAAGAAAGCCACCTCGATTTCACAACTCCTGGGGAGAAGCGTGGCTTTGGGGGAAGTGATGGATTCGGCCATGAATAATTTTGCCACTGTATTTAAAGTGGAGTTAGAACAGATTGCCAGCCGGCAGGTGCTGGAGGACACGCAAAATGCCTGAATTTCCTCCCTGGCTCAGGCAGAGAATGCCGCGCGCGGGCCAGATTCCGGACACGGAATCGCTGCTGCGGGGACTCAAGCTGCATACCATCTGCCAAAGCGGGCGCTGCCCCAACACCTTTCAGTGTTTTCCAGGCGGCGCCGCCTTTCTGCTGCTTGGTGACTGCTGTACCCGAAACTGCACCTTCTGCGCGGTGGACCACACC
>CAZPAL010000171.1:0-2838 GCA_964584525.1 uncultured Dehalococcoidales bacterium
CCGGTGAAAGCCTCCAGCGGTGGTCCGAAGAACACGCGCTGAATCAGCCACAAGATGTAACCCGCGCCCAGCAGCAGTCCCAGCAGCCCGATGAGGACGTAAACCTTGATTCCGGCCACCGCGGCGCTGGAGAAAGCACCCAGGAAAATGCTGAACTCGGCCACGAAGCCGGAGGTGGAGGGCAACCCCAGCGCTCCCAGCCCGGCGGTGATAAAGAGCACCGCGATACGCGGCATGCGCACGGCCAGCCCACCCAGTTTGCGGATATCGCGTTCATGCGCATTGTGCATCAGCATGCCGGCCGCGGCGAAGAGCAGGCCGGTAATCAGGCCGTGGCTGACCATCTGCAGCGCGGCCCCGGTGAGGCTGACCTGGCTGAGGGCGAAGATGCCCAGCAGCACAAAACCCATGTGGCTGACGCTGGAATAAGCAATCAGGCGCTTGATGTCGGTCTGACGCAGGGTGATGGCGCCGCCGTAAACGATACCGATGACAGCCAGCGTCAGGAAGAGCGGCGCATACTGCTGGGCCAGCGCCGGGAACAGCCCGACCCCCAAGCGGATGATGCCGTACCCGCCCATCTTGATGAGTGAGCCGGCCAGCATGACGCTGGCGGCGGTGGGCGCGTCAGTATGGGCATCCGGCAGCCAGGTGTGCAGCGGGAAGACGGGCAGCTTGACGCAAAAACCGGTAATCAGCAGGAAGAAGAGCGGGGCGGCAGGCAGGACGGACTGCGTCAGCAGCCTGCCGGAAGCAGCAAGTTCAGTGATGTCCAGGCTGCCGGTGGCAAAATAGACGCCGACGATGCCGGTCAGCATCAGAGCGCTGCCGGCCAGCGTATAGAGGACATATTTCATGGCTGAATATTCCTTACGCCCGCTGCCCCAGATGGAAATCAGGAAGTACATGGGGATGACCTCGATTTCCCAGAAGACGAAGAAGAGCAGCAAATCCAGCGAGCAGAAGACTCCCAGTATGCTGGCCTCCAGCAGTAGCAGCCAGATGAAATACTTGCGCACGCGCAGCTCCTGCCGCCAGGATATCAGCACGGCAATCACTCCCAGCAGAGTGGTGAGCAAAACCAGCGGCAGGCTGAGGCCGTCCACCCCCAGGTGATAATAGGCGTCGAGAGGCGGAATCCAGACCAGCTTTTCAACGAACTGCATGCTGCCGGCCGCCGCCCGGTCGAACTGGACGAACAGGTAGGTCGCCAGCGCCAGCGGCACTACGCCCGCTGCCAGCGCCAGGTATTTAATACCGCGCGTTCCCAGCCGCGGCCACAGGCCGATGGCCAGCGCTCCGGCCAGGGGTGTAAAAATTATAATCGATAAAAAACCTGTCATCATCCTATCTCATGAGAAGCATTGCCAGCGCCAGTACCGTCAGCCCGGTGGTGATAACCAGCGCATAAACCTGCAATTGCCCCGACTGAACTTTCTGCGCCAGCCGCCCGCCGGAGCCACCCGAACGGGCCACGCCGTTGACGAAGCCGTCTACCACCCGGGTGTCGAAACGCTCGAAACCCTTGAAAAGTCCGCCGAGGAGCACCTTTCCGGCTATCAGGTCCTGGAAAAGCTCGTCCATCCAGTATTTTTTAACCAGCAGCGTGTAGAGCGGGCCGGCGGCGCGCGCGAGCCGCTCCCTGGAGAGCCAGCCTGCGCCGTAAACGGCGTAAGCCAGCAGGATGCCTGCCCCGGCCGCCGCCAGCGAATACCAGGCCAGCGGGTGAGTCAGAATGCCTATCAGGCCCTCTATAAAGCCCCGTTCGGTGCCGTGCCCCAGGAAAGACTCGAAAGCTCCGCCGGCATTCAGCCAGCCCGAGAACACGGCCAGCAGCGCCAGCACCAGCATGGGCGCCAGCATTACCAGCGGCGACTCGTGAGGATGAGCGCTGCCGCGGTATTTCCCGCCGAAGGCCAGGAAAACCACCCGGAACATATAGAAAGCGGTCAGGAAAGCGGTAAAGAGCAAAACCGCGAACAACAGCGGCTGTTTATCCAGAGCGCTGCCCAAGATTTCCTCTTTGCTGAAGAAGCCCGACAGCGGCCACATGCCAGCCAGGCTCAGTGAGCCGATGATGAAGGTGTAAAAGGTCCAGGGCATGGCCTTGCGCAGACCGCCCATTTGGCGCATATCGAAGGTGCCGGTGGCATGGCTGAGGCTGCCGGCACCCAGGAAGAGCAGTGCCTTGAAGAAGGCGTGATTGAAGAGGTGGAAAATGCCAACCGCTATGCCGCCGGTGGCCAATCCCAGCATCATGTAGCCTAGCTGGCTGATGGTGGAATAAGCCAGCACACGCTTGACATCGTGCATCACCAACCCCATGCCGGCGGCCAAAACGGCGGTCAGGGCGCCCAGCCAGGCGATGCCGGTCAGAACATGGGGGGCGGCCTCGAAGAGCGGGAACATACGGGCGACCAGGAACACGCCCGCGGCGACCATAGTGGCGGCGTGTATCAGGGCGCTGACCGGGGTGGGGCCTTCCATGGCGTCTGGCAGCCAGATATGCAGCGGGAACTGAGCGGACTTACCCATCGCTCCCAGGAACAGACCCACCGCCGCCCAGGTAAGCGCCGCTCCTCCTATGACCCCGGAGGCCGCCAGCAGATGGAGCTGGTTGATGTCCAGCGTGCCGGTGGTGGCGAAGAGTACCAGGATGGCGGCCAGGAACCCCAGGTCGCCGATGCGGGTGATGAGAAAAGCCTTTTTGGCGGCTGAGGCGGCGGCCGGGCGCTCGAACCAGAAACCGATGAGCAGATATGAACACAGGCCTACCAGTTCCCAGCACATGAACATCAGCAACAGGTTGTCGGCCAGCACCAGCCCCAGCATGGAGAA
>CAZPAL010000172.1:0-2835 GCA_964584525.1 uncultured Dehalococcoidales bacterium
ACCGAGTAAATGCAGTTTTTCTTGACGCAGGCGCGGCAACTACCCGCGCAATCCTCGCGGAATTCCACCGTGGCGAATTTCCCCACCGGGCGGAAGCGCGGAGGAGCATCTTCAATGTGTATGCGGTATTTTTTGGGCATGTTATGTTCCTGTTCAGGCCGGGCGCGGCAAAAGGCCGGCTGAGCTCACAATGGAGGCTACCTTATCTTCATTTTCAATGGCCATGATGTGCACCCCGCTCACGCCGGGAATGGCGCGCAGTTCGGCGATCGTTTCCAGGCAGATTTGCCGGCCTTCTTCGGCCGCCTTTTCCCTGGGGACACCCTGCATGCGTTTGATAACCTCATCCGGGATATCCATCCCCGCCACTTTGCCGGCCATGTATCTGGCCATGCCCGCCGATTTGAGCGGCGTGACGCCCCCCAGGATATATGCCTTCCCGGTCAGCCCCTGTTCGTGTGCCTGCCGCATCCATTCTTTGAAACGGGGCAGGTTGTAGATGCACTGAGTCTGGATAAAGTCCGCTCCAGCGGTGATTTTCTTGGCCAGGCGAATGACACGGTATTCGAACGGGTCGGCAAAGGGGTTGGCGGCGGCGCCGATAAACATGCGTGGAGCTTCGTCAAGCTGATGGCCGCTCATATCCCGGCCTTCATCCCGCATCGTTTTCAGCGTATGCAGCAGATGGATTGAATCGATATCGAAAACCCCCAGCGCATCCGGCTGGCTGCCGAAGGACTGATGGTCTCCGGACAGGCACAGAATATTCCTGACGCCCAGCGAATATGCCCCCAGGATATCCGACTGCAGCGCGATACGATTGCGGTCGCGCGTGGTGAGCTGCATCACCGGTTCCAGCCCCAAACCCAGCAGGTGGACGCAGGCTGCCAGGCTGCTCATCCGGACGATGGCGGTCTGATTGTCGGTGACATTGACCGCATCCACGCACCCCTTGAGAAATTCACCCCTGCCGGTTACGCTATGCGAATTCGCGCCGCGCGGCGGCCCGCACTCTGCGGTGACGACAAATTCCCCGCCGGCCAGGCGCTGCTGCAAGCGGCTCAGGTTTTGCCCGCTCATATAACCAGATCCTCCCTCAGCAGCCTGCGCGGTCCGCCGGCATTGGAAGTGCTCCAGTCCCGGGGCGGGATGTATTCTTTCAAGCTGTCCAGCCGATTGAGGGATTTAAGCCGGTCTATCACCAGTTGCCACGCGCAGTCCGTCTGCGGACTCACCTCGCATTTACCGTTTTTGGAGCCGCCGCACGGCCCGTTGAACAGTTTCTTGGAACAGCGGGTCAGCACGCATACGGCGCCGAACTGCCCCAGCTTGCAGTCGCCGCAGCACAGGCATTCTTCGGTGAAAAGTCCGCGGTTTTCCATGGCCCCCACGAAGATGGTGTTGACGCCCGGCAAAACGGGCTTATTCGGAAAGCGGCGGGCGATATCCTGTACGCCTGCCCCGCAGGCCAGCGACAGTATGGCTTCGCTGCGCCCGGCAGCCCCGGCTGCTTGCTGGATGAATTCGTCCTCGCACTGCCGTTCCACCGTCAGTTCTTCAACCTCAATGGCACGCCCCTGCTGGTTGGCGGCCAGGCGGAGCAAGGATGCCATCACCGCCACTTCGTCTTCACCGCCGGCAAAACAGGTTTTGACGCAGGTACCGCAACCGAGCAACAAGAGGCGGTGATAAGGAGCTACCATATCGATAATCTCGTTTATGGGTTTTTGTTCGGCTACAATCATGGTTGGGCTCCCCCCGGTGTTTTATTATGACCGATGAATCTGTGGGTGCGGGCGTACCGCCAAATCTGTACCGAGCGCAGCAAAGCCAGCGAATACCTGCTCAAGGTCGTAGCGGGCGCCGGCATCGGCATCTCCCGCGCTCAGCAATACAAGCCTGTTTGCGCCCAGGCCGAGCGAATCCAGCATCTTCTGTACCCGCTCAACCCGTTTTTCAGCCCGGCGGTTGCCCTCGATAAAGCGGCACTCGCCGCGCGGGCAAACCATCACCACCACCCCGTCGGCGCCGGCTTCGAACGCGCGCAATAAAAAAACATCTTTTACCATGCTGGAGCAGGGCAGGCGCACCAGTCGCACTTCGGCGGAACAGCTTTGCGCAAGCGCCGCCGCTGCGGCAGGCGTAAGAGCTTTAACACAATAAAAAACGCTTACCACCGGTTTGTACCGGCGGGATTGCCCTGTTCCCTTTATCTCCAAAACCCCGGCCTGTGAAATTGTATTCATCTTGCTCAATCCTGTTAAGATATTTCCCGTTTAAGCGTCATACGGCATATTATTGCCGTATGACCATGATGATACCATATAGTTTTTGGGCTGTCAATGCCGTTTGATGCCATATTTGACAACCGTTTCAACCAGTGCTATGCTCAAGGATAGTTGAATCGGAAAGGTAGCAAGCCTATCGTAAAAGAAAACTACAATCTGTCGGTCGCTCCTGCTCGGAAGATGGCAGGCTTGAGCGCGGAAAAGATACTGCTTGCCAGTATGAGGGCAAAGGCCCGTCCGCAATTAAGTTCGGGATTAATAAAGCTGAGGCAGCACCCAATAATCCCCAAATTGCCAGCCAGGAGGAAGAGGGACACAGCATGCTGGGTTTTCTTTTGCGTATCAAGGATAGTTTGCCGGACTTACCCGCTTTCTTTGGTCCTCGCCGGATTGGCGCGGGTTCTGTGGTTGTGCGCCGTCATATTTCCCATCTGTCACGTCTCCCCGCGTACGCGTATAATCCGTTAACTCTGCACAGCATGCATCCGCGCTACTTTTTGGAAGCCGGGAATAGTAGCAGTTCCCGGGTTGAATTTCTACCTGTATT
>CAZPAL010000173.1:0-2796 GCA_964584525.1 uncultured Dehalococcoidales bacterium
CAAGCTTGGACCCTGCTCCCTCCAACGCCGAATAAACCGGCGCGGCCTCCGCCCTGGCGGCGGCCCGTGGCCGTTCCGCCATGGCTATGCGGGTGTTGGAGGGCGGCGAAGGGGCCGGCGGGCGCGAGGGGACAGGTTCACGCTTTTTAACGGACTCCGGGCCGGGGTTTCCCGGCCTGGCCGCCGCGGCCGGAAGTGGCACGGCGGTGGGCTGCCTGGCTGGTTCCAGGCAGGCCTCCACCAGCGCCATCTCCAGCGGCAGCGTGCTGTCATTAGCCAGTTCGGATTCAATCTGTCCGAAGAGCCGGACGGCGCGCAACAGGCTATCGAGCGGCATTTCAGCCGCCAGTTCTTTAAGTTCAGAGATTTCGTCGGAAGTGAGGTCCAGTTCTTTATCGCAGCCGCTCTTGATGAGCAGAATCTGGCGCAGGTATCCGATTATCTCCCGGTCAAGCTGTTTGAGGTTGAGCCCGTCGTTCTGAGCCTGGCTGATGGCCGCCAGCCCGCCGGCGATATCGCGCTTCACCATGTGCCGGAGCACCTGTTTAGCCTGTTCGCCGCCGCCCATGCCCAGCAGTTCCTGCACCTGTGCCAGTTCGAGGTTGTCACCGTAATAGGTGAAAAGCTGCTCCAGCAGGTTTTCGGCATCCCGCAGGCCGCCCCGGGCGCTTTTGGCGATGACGCGCAGCGCCGCCGGCGCAATGGTTATGTTCTCGCTCTGGCAGATGCGGTTCAGTTTTTCCTCGATGTCGCGGTAGCTCAGGCGCTTGAAGTCAAAACGCTGGCAGCGCGAGACGATAGTGGGCAGCATTTTGTGATTTTCGGTGGTGGCCAGGATAAACATGACATGGGGCGGGGGTTCCTCCAGCGTCTTGAGCAGCGCGTTTGAGGCGGCGGTGGAAAGCATGTGGGCCTCGTCAATGATATATACCTTGTTTCTGGCTTCAGCCGGCGAATAATTCACCTTTTCGATGAGGTCGCGCACGTCATCCACGCCGGTATGACTGGCGGCGTCGATTTCGATGACGTCCAGGGCGCTGCCTTCGGTGATGGCCTTGCACATGCTGCATTTATTGCAGGGCTCGCCCTTGCCGCCGGTGGCGGCCTTGGCGCAGTTGACCGCCTTGGCCAGGATACGCCCGGTGCTGGTCTTGCCGGTGCCGCGCGGGCCGCAGAAAAGGTAGGCATGAGAGGTATGCCCGGCAGCCAGGGCGTTGAGCAGCGTGCGGGTGACATGTTCCTGTCCTACCACGTCGGACAGGAGCTGGGGGCGGAATTTACGGTAAAATACCTGCGTCTTGTCTTTCATAATTGCCCTACATTATAGCGCAAGAGGCGGCATATTGACAGGCGCTTTTGACTGCCCTGAGGGGCGGCTGACGCCTGAAAGGCAGGCCTGCGCAAGAATACAAAGCCATCCCCCTTTTCGAGGGGATGGCTTTTGGCTGCTATGGGGCGCGCTTAGAAAACGGTGGGAATATCCCGTCCGGCGTCGTCGATGGACTGCAGTTTTATACGGCATTCTTCCTGGCGCTGCTTGACGATGGGGATGAGCTGTGTTGATTTATTGTAATACTCGCGCACCTTGGGCACGTCCGAAAGCTCGGACAGTATGAGGGTGATGTCGAGCGTTTTGCCTACCGGGTAGTCCCCGTTGCGGATGATGGCGTTGGGCGCCATGTCCTTCAGCCAGTCGCCCAGTTCCTTTACCAGCCCCATGTTGATTTCCTTGGGCGGGGCGGCGATGAGGTAAAGCGCGCGCCCGGCGTCCTTGGCGTTGACCTGGGTGGAAAGCTCGGAGATGGCTTCGTCCATGGCCTGTATGCCCTTGTGGGTTTCCTTGCTCTTCTCGCGGAAGTCACTGCCACCCATGTTCATGCGGAAGCCTATCTGGGAGCGGCCGTGGCCGATGACGGTCCAGCCGGAAAGGGTTTGGATGGTATCGCCGGCATCCAGGGTTTTAGCGCCTACCTTACGTGACTGTTTTTCCTCGCCGGCGCATAACAGGTTATAAAAGGGCTCCACCATCAGTTCATTTATCTGGTTGAGATTGTAGCGCAGGGAGAAATCCTTGCGCACGTAGCGCTGATTGTCAACGATGAAGACGGCATCAGCCACCGATGAGGTGGACTTGAGGCAGACTGCCGTGTTGTAAACCGCGCGTTCCTCGTTCTGCTCCTCGTGTTCGAAGGGCAGCACCACCATGGCATAAACGGGCTTGTCCATGAAGCGTTCCTTGACATGCTGGGTGATGATGGGCAGAGAGCCCGACCCGGTGCCGCCGCCGGCGCTGGCAATCAGCAGGAAGGCGTCGGTTTCGTAAAAACGCTTGGTGCCGCGCAGGGCGTCCACCACTTTGTCGGCATCCTCGCGGGCGATTTCAGCGCCCAGTTCATTGATTTTGCCCACGCCGTGCCCGCCGGTCTTGCGCCCGCCGATGAGGATGCGGTGCTGGTAATCGGATTTGATAGTGGTCAGTCCGCTGAGGTCGGCGGCATCCGTGTTGACGGCGAAGACGCCCGGACAGATTTCGATGCCGCGCTGGCTCTTGGCGCGGTTGTTGAGGCGCGCGAATTCATCCGCGATGCGGCTGCCGCACTGGCCGAGTCCGATAACGATTAACTTCATTGTGTTCTGCCTCCGGTAGATTTAATCCAGCCAACGCATTCTAACTTTTAGGCCGGACGGGTGTCAAACTGCATACTCTGGTACCAAAGGTCGTTTTAGCGCAGTCCGGCCACGCCCAAATGGGGAAAATGAACTTTTTCCGCGAAAACCACTATATTTGATTAACGA
>CAZPAL010000174.1:0-2777 GCA_964584525.1 uncultured Dehalococcoidales bacterium
CCGCTTCACAGGCCAGTTGCATACAGGCCAGCACCGGTTTGTCGTTTACCAGGATGGTGCAGGCCCCGCATTCGCCCAGGGAACAGCCCAACTTCAGGCCGAAGAGGCCCAGGCTCTCGCGCAGGACGTGCCCCAGCGACCAGTAGGGTTTGACCAGCACATTGTAATCCACGCCGTTGACATTCAAACCGACGATGTTGGAATCGGCGTTGGGATGTACCGTGTTGAAGTGGGCCTTGAGGGCGTCCAGGCTCGGCCACTCGGTGCCGTCAACCGGGTCGGTGAATTTGTTAGCCCCGGTGGCGGTGATGGTGGTAGTGACGGGCGGTGAAGTGACGGTTTGGGTTGACGCGCCCACGGTGGTGGTGGAGGTGACGGTGCTGGTGTTGGTGACGGTTTTCGTCTCACCGCAGGCCGAGAGGATGGCCATGGAGCCGACGGTGGCTCCTCCCACCACCAGCCCGGCATCCTTCAGGAATTGGCGCCGGGACAGGCCTTCCGGTATTTTCTTTTCTTCCTCTGTCATGTTTTAAGCAAGCCTCCTATATTATTACTCGTTATGTATTGTATCCAGGGAACGAACTGTTCGACAGGTCACCTCCTTTCCGACGGCTCCTTGAGCCGTTGAGTCTGGCATCATTATGACTATTTGCCCTTTGAGCCGGCGTCTACCCATTTAAACACCAGGGCGTGAGAGAGCGACGGCTTCCCGTCCGGAACGGCTGTAATCCGGAATGGGGGGCGGGAAAGGCCTGTGAGCGCCCTCCCAGTAGTCCAGCATCTGACAGATTAGACCGTCATAGCACTGGCCGGGGGCGCGGATGCGGTCCAGTTTCTGCTTGGTGGAATTGCGTACACCGATGGATGTGCGAACGACTCTGGCGATAACCCTGCACCTCCTTTCCTGTATTCACCGATGAAAGGTCGAACCGGTTGCTGTCGATGTATATCTTTACAGGCAATCGGTTACGATAAGGTGATTATATATGTCGCCACCGGCTTTGTCTGCCAGTATTTCGCTGAATATTTTGTAGGAATATTCCTACACAGGCATAAAATCGGGCGATATTCTAAAAACTTTATCTTTTTTCGGAGTGCACCGCCGAAGGCTCGGTGGTGGGGAGCGGGAATAGCTTGCCGGCGCCCGGTATTGGAGCACAAACGCGAAGCCTTCCCGTACGGGAAGGCTTTAGACGTATTTGGACAGTGACCGGCCGTATCAGCGGGTGGATTTGACCAGGATGAGTTCAGCCAGGATGCTGACGGCAATTTCGGCCGGCGTCTGCGCTTTGATACGCACGCCGATGGGCGCATGGACGCGCTCCAGGTCCTGCTGGGTGTATCCTCGCGCCAGCAGATGGCTGTAAACAGCGTTATTCTTTTCCTTGCTGCCAATCATGCCGATATACCCGGCCGGGGTTTTGAGCGCGGCTGCCAGCACGTCCTCATCCCCTTTGTGCCCGTGGGTTACGATGACCACGAAGGCGCTCTGGTCTATGACCAGGTCACCGAAAGCGGAGGCGAAGCTGCCGGTGATATTCTTGCCGGAGGCGGGAAAGCGCTCCGCCGTGGCAAAACCTTCACGGTCATCGATGACGGTGATATTGAAACCCACCAGCGCCGCCATCTGTGCCAGCGGGACAGCGATATGGCCTGCCCCGAAGATGTAAAGGCGCGGGGCGGTGATGATCGGTTCGATGAAGACCTCCATATCCCCGCCGCAAATCATGCCCAGTTCGTCACCGGGCTTGAGGCGGTATTCGATTTTGCGGGCTTTGCCCTGGCGCATCACCGCCAGCGCCTGTTGAATTACCTCTTTTTCGATGTTTCCCCCGCCTACCGTCCCCAGGATGCTGCCGTCGGGGCGCACCAGCATCTTGGCGCCGGCTTCGCGCGGCGAGGAACCCGATGCCGCCACCACGGTAGCCACGGCTGCTTCCTGTCCGGCGCCAATCAACCTGGAAATTTCGCTGTATATGTCATGGTTCATATGCTGGCTCCTTTACTCTCAACGGAAATGAACGGCTGCCGCATGTCCTGCAGCGCGCCGAAAACGACGCGCTTGATTTGCGGGTGGTTGCGCGCCAGTATGGCATCGGCCAGATAGACCCCGGTGCGGTAATCGGCCAGGTCTATCTTGTTGATGAACGGGATGATGACCGCCGCCGGCGGGCTGTGCTGGATGATGCCCCGCGCATGGGTGACCAGCCGGGCGATGGTTTCCGCGGTGATGATTTCACCCAAGCCCAGCCCGGTTACCGCGCTGATGAGCTCCGAGCGGAAGGTGTTGGCCTGGTCGAGAGCGGCTCCCAGCGCATCCACTCCCAGCACGGCGATGACCACGTCCGTAGCTGCCGGGATAACCGGTTCGGTGAGATTGGGGGCCTTGATGGGACGGCCGGCCGCCCCATCGGCCTCGTTTATAATCAGGTCGGTCAGCCTGAACCCGGCCAGGCGGTCCAGTACCTCGGGCGCCAGTCCCAGCAGCTTGTTGTCAGCGGCCAGTTCGCGGGCTACGGTGACATGGCGGGTTTTCCGCCAGGCAGCGGTTATTTTGAGTGCCAGGTCCTGCTCTTCCGCGCCTAAAATGACGCACGAGGACTGCCCTGCTTCCGGCATCAGGATGCGGGTGGTGGTGGTGGTGATGACCCTGGAGCCGGCGGCGGCCGCTTCGGCGGCCAGCGCGAACATCAGGCTGGTCTTGCCCCCGCCTCCCACCAGCGCCACCTGCGCGGGTGTTTCAAGGCAGAAAGCCGGCATGAGGTCGCGGTGCGAGC
>CAZPAL010000175.1:0-256 GCA_964584525.1 uncultured Dehalococcoidales bacterium
GGCGCCGGGGCAGAACCCACGCCGCTCCCGGCACCTGTTGAAGAAAGTAACTCTGAAAGCTCCACAATTGGTGATGCCGCCCTGCCGTCCATAAAGGCGGATTCTGCCGGCCGCATCAGGATAGGCGTCTCCGGAAGCGCTACCGCCAAGCAGTTGTTCGACCTGGAAAGCGCTCTGCGGAGTTGGCCGGGAATCAAACTCATCATGACTATCGGCGGCGGCTCGGACACCGTCTATTATGTTAAAACCCAGGACC
>CAZPAL010000175.1:266-2761 GCA_964584525.1 uncultured Dehalococcoidales bacterium
GCATTACCTTGCGTCGCCGGTGTTGTCCCGGCGGATGGAGGGCTAAGCGTCTTGTTAAAAAATGACGTCCGGGCCTGTTCCGCCTGAATACAGGAAAATCTGTTAGGAGGTATACACATGATTGGTCTCTGGATTGCACTGGGGGTGGTGGTGGTGTTGGTGGTAGCTTTCATCGGCATCTACAACAGCCTGGTAGGGCTGCGCAACCAGGTTAAAAATGCTTGGGCACAGATTGATGTCCAGCTCAAACGGCGTTACGACCTCATCCCCAACCTGGTGGAAACGGTCAAGGGTTACGCCAAGCATGAGAGGGCTACGTTTGAGGCGGTCACTCAAGCGCGCAATATGGCTCAGGCGGCCGGCAAGGCCGGCGCTGCCGAGCGCGGTAAACTGGAAGGCGAACTCAGTTCGGCGCTGACGCGCCTGATGGCGGTGGCCGAGGCTTACCCCGAACTCAAGGCCAACCAGAACTTTCTGTCTCTTCAGGAAGAACTGACCTCGACTGAAAACAAAATCAGTTTTTCACGCCAGTTCTACAATGATTCGGTGCTGCGCTACAACAACAAGACACAGATGTTTCCTTCCAACATCGTGGCCGGCATGGCCGGTTTCAAACACGGCGAGTTTTTCGAGGTAACCATTGCCGAAGAACGCGCAGCTCCCAAAGTAAGTTTCAGCTAAAGGCGGAAATAAAGGCAAATGTGGGAACAGATACGCTCCAACCGTCTGCGTACGGCTGTACTGGTTGTAGGGATGGGTATGCTGCTGCTGCTGGTCGGCTACGCCATCGGGCTATATTTTCTTGAAAGCGGAATCGGGGGTATCGCCATCGCCCTGGCGGTCTGGGTAGTGATGAGCCTGACGGCCTTTTTACAGGGGGACAACATCCTTCTGGCCGTTGCGGGGGCGAGGAAAATCAAGAAGACCGATAACCCGCGCCTCTACAACGTGGTGGAGGAGATGTCCATCGCTTCCGGGCTGCCCGTCGTGCCGGAGGTTTACATCATCGATGACCCTGCCCTCAACGCTTTCGCCACCGGCCGGAACGAGCATAAGTCAGCCGTAGCCATCACCAGCGGGCTGCTCGAGCAACTCAACCGCGACGAACTGCAGGGCGTCATCGCGCATGAGATAGCGCACATCAAAAACCGCGATGTGATGCTGATGGCGGTAACCTCGGTGCTGCTGGGGACTATCGTGATTCTGTCCTGGTACGCTATGCGTATCGGTATCATAAGCGGCGGCGGTCGCAGCCGCCGTGACTCGGGTGGCGGCGGAGCGCAGGCCATCATCATGCTGGTCGGGCTGCTGCTGGCGATACTCGCTCCCATCCTGGCCCAGTTGATTTACTTCGCCGTCTCCAGAAAGCGCGAGTACCTGGCCGACGCATCTTCGGCGCTCTATACCCGTTATCCGGAAGGACTGGCATCCGCGCTGGAGAAACTGGGCGCTTCCACCAACCAGGTGCGCTCCGCCAACCAGGCCACCGCGCCCATGTACACGATCAACCCTTTCCGCCAGAAGGGCCGCGCTGCGGCGGACCTCACCAGCACCCATCCCCCCATTTCGGAGCGGGTGCGCATTCTGCGTTCCATGGGAAGCAAAAGTTCGTTTGACGAATACGAGCGGGCTTACCGCGGCGTACACGGGAAAGGGAGCATCATACCCAAATCCGCCGTCGCGGGTGGAGAGCTGGTTTCGTAGTATAAAAGAGGGGGCGGAGCGCCCCCTCTTTTATTTTTTTATGTCATGCCGCTTCCATGCATCGGCCTGTTTCAGCATTTCGCCGGCGGCGGTGAGGGTGATAGCGGCAGAACCGGAGCCGCCCAGCATGGCAGCCAGTTCCCGCGTCCGCGGCTGGCCTTCCAGTAATGTCAATCCGCTCTCGACACGCTCACCCGCTACTTGCTTGCTGACTTTGAAGTGCGCATCGGCGTAACAGGCTATCTGGGGCAAATGGGTGACGCAGATAACCTGATGCCGGCGGGCCAGTTTCCACAGCTTCCTGCCCAGCATGTCTCCGCTGCGCCCTCCCACCCCGATGTCTATTTCATCGAAAATGAGCACCGGAACCCGGTCCGCTTCTGCCAGCGCCACTTTCAAGGCCAGCGTGAAGCGTGAAACTTCGCCGGTGGAAGCGATGGCCGCCAGCGGTTTAAACGGTTCCCCCGGATTGGTGGAAACCATCAGGTCCACGCCGTCCGCCCCGTCGCGGTTGAACGCGTAATGCTCACCGTCGGGGAAGGGCAAGCCCTCTGCCAGGCGGCTGCGCCGCAGCCTGGCCTCAAATCTCACCTGCTGCATATCCAGTTCCGCCAGTTCCAGGTTTACGGCTTGAGAAAGCCCGTTAGCCGCCTTTTCGCGTCGCGCCGAAAGGTCTGCGGCCAGCCGTCCCATCTCCAGTTTGAGGGATTGCCGCCTTTCCTGCAGTAGCCCTTTTTCTTCCGCCAGACTGTCAATGACGTCCAGTTCAGTTTGAGCCTGCTCCAAGTACT
>CAZPAL010000176.1:0-2758 GCA_964584525.1 uncultured Dehalococcoidales bacterium
TACAGTTCGAACTTGGTAGCCATATTGTCCTCCTGTTGTTAGAATCGCGGGTGTTACCGACTAAAATTCTAGCACTGATGTCAACACCCCGCCCAGGATGCTTCAGCCACTCATCGTGGCTTCCAGCATGACACGTTGGAAACGACTGCGGGATTGCCACGCCTGCCGTGCAGGCTCGCAAAGACAGAGGAAAGATGAATCAGCCACCCTTTGTGGCTTACGGCATGACAACAGAAACCACGCTGGCAAAGAGCGGCGTCGAATGTTAAACTGGATTAAATCTGGTATTGAAATAATGGAGGGTATATGGCCCGTAAAGACGACAAATCGGTTGCGAAAGTCACTATCGAGTACGCCGACGGTAGCAAAGCGCAGATGGAAACCTATGCCGCGGTGGGTTTCTCGGGCAATACCTGGCACAGTGTGTTGCTCTCCCCTGCCGGCGAAGCCGCCAAAATCAGGATGAACAATATGCTGGTAGAAATCTCCGATGCTCTGATTAAAGCCATCAACGAGCAGAAACAAGCCAGCGAGACCGAATAAACCGGCGTTTCGGCGCAAGATACTCTCGGAAAGACACGGAGGCCTTGGCCTCCGTGTCTTTCCGGGGGTTAAGCGGTCTGAAGACTTAATCTCTCTTGAAAAGCCCAGCGGCGCTGAACACAAAGCCCGCCCCGATGACAATCACCAGTATGCCGGTACTCTGAAGAAACTCAATGGTACTGGCACTGGACTGGGCAGAACCAAGCGATGCCTTCTGCCAGCCTATGGATTGTGCAGTTTCTGTGCCTGCGGCTCCGGCTGCCAGAGCCTGCGCCAGCCCGGCCTTGGCTGCATCATATTTGGCATCCAGTGTCTCGAGAGTCACTCCGGACGTCGCCAGTTCCTCGGCCAGGGCGTCCCTGGAATCCCCCGCCTGCATAATAAACAAAACTCCGAAAACGATACACACCACACCCACGATGGCTACCAGGGCTGCGCTTAACTTTTTCATCGAAACATCCTCTCTATTTTCTTTTAGAATTGAACGAATTCCGGTGGTGCCTGTGAATCTGGGTCGGGATTCACCTCCTTCTGGCTTCCTCGAGACTCGGCTTGAATAATCGAATCCGACTGTCAAAATATTGACAGATAATAATGCCCCGCGTGAAGATTGTTAAATGGCGTCCCGGCGCCGATTTTCGGCTCACATCACGGGGGAGCGGGGAGGGGTTCAAGCCAGGTAACAGACCGCTTGCCGCGAGATGGGATCGGCGCTGATGCAGGCGTTCAGACCGCCGCCGGCGGCAGGCACGTCGATTAGCCTTGCCAGCGGGGCGAAAGCGCCCGCATCCGGCAGGACATCGGTAAGGGCATTGGGCGAAGAATGGAAAAAGCGGTGGTTGAACCCGCCCTCCGGCTGGCCCGGAAAGACCGCCGCGTATATGATGCCGGATTCCACCAGGTCCTGGAAAAAATGCGTGCCGAAAGAAACTTCAGGAACGCAGCCGCTTTCTTCGCCGGCGACCTCGACCAGCACGGCGGCGTTGCTGATGTCCGCATAGCCTACGTTTACCCCGAGCTGGATATTGGTGCTGCCCCAGCGCCCCGGCCCCATCAGCATGATGCCGCGCGAGACTACCTGCGCCGAGCGGTTAAGCCGCCCCACCAGCCGCCCCAGCTGCTGCTTTTGTTCCAGCGGCGCGGCGGCGTAAATGGAGGGCTCGATGTAGAGGATGTAGCCTATCCCGCAGATATTGCCCCCGTTGATGGCCTGGTCGGAACGGAAGAGCAGCCGTTCTTCCGGCAGGGGCGCGGGAATACCGGCGCCGCCCGCCTCAGCCGGCAGGCGCAGCCCCCGGCATTGCAGCAGGTTTACCCGGAGAGCCCCGCCGGCGGCTATATGCACGGTGAATTCGGTATCCACCGGGTGCCCGTAGGCTTTTTCAAGCGTAGCCAGCATCTCCCGCATGACGGCCGTGAACGGTGTGCGGCGCAGGAGGTTTTCGAAAGTGAGCACGGCGGGCATTTTCTGCGAGGGGGAGCGCGTGCCCAGGTCGTAGGCCACCCCCTCCTCCATCACCGAAGCCAGCAGCTCCAGGTTGGGGTAATCATATTCCGGGCCGAGCAGTTCATCGATACCCAGCGAAAGCAACTGGTTGGTGCGCATATCCAGCACGTCGGCGTTGTGCTGGGAATAGCGCATGATTTTATCTCCGATTTCCGGCCGCAGCTCGGGGTGGCTGAGGGCGATCATGCGCGAATAGTCCCCGCCCACGCGGTTCACCGCCCGCGTGCCCAGCCCGAACACCAGGCGCAGCAGTCCCTGCTCAGGCTCGATGCGGCTCGTCCAGGGGTAGATATTGCGCGAGAATCCCACACCAGCCATGGTCGGGAAAAAGTAGTGCTTGTAGGGCATGCCGGAAACGCGCTGTACCAAGATGGCCATCAGCTCGTCGCTTTCGGACAACCCCTGGCGGTAGCGGTAAGCGATGGCGTCGGGATTGAGCGTGCTGGCATAAACCAGTTTAACCGCCTCCAGAAAGGCGTTCAGCCTTTCCTGGGGGTTGCCCTGATTTACCAGGAACTCGCTGCGGTATTTGCCGGCGAAGGCGTTGCCCAGGCTGTCCTCCATGACGCTGGAAGAGCGCACGATGATGGGGGCCTGGCCGAAATAGTCCAGCAGGTTGCGGAACTGTTCCACGATTTCGACTGTGAACTCGCCCGCCAGGAATTGGCGCTGGGCGTCTTCGAACTCTTCGGGGGAGATGCGCTGGTT
>CAZPAL010000177.1:0-2724 GCA_964584525.1 uncultured Dehalococcoidales bacterium
GGTTGGGTGTGTTTGGGTTTGGGGGGAGCAGGGTCCAAGCTTGAACAGTTGGTCAACAACTGGGGCATCCTCATCAACCAGGCCCCTGAAAGCATTAAAAAATCCCCGGCGGCGGCCATTCTGCGCAGCGCCGGCGTCAAACCGGTAGCCTTTGATAACGACACGGTCGTGCTCACCTTCCGTTATCCATATCACAAGGAAAAAATCGAGGAAATCGAAAACCGCAAGGTGGTGGCTGAGCTAATCAGCCGTTTCACCGGGGAGCCCTGCCAGATTAAGTGCATCTACGAACCGACGGAAAACCACCTGGTGCGTGAAGCCCAAAAAATGGGCGCCCAGATAATAAACGTGGAGGAATAATGGATCTTAAAATGGTTAAACAGGCCATGGAACTCAGGTCCAAACTGGAGAAAGCCCAGAAGGAACTGGCCAAAATGAGTGTGGAAGCTGAATCGGGCAAGGGGGCCGTCAAGGTCAAAGCCAACGGCCAGCAAAAAATCCTCTCCATCAGAATCTCGCCGGAGATAGTGGATCCCAAGAAAACCACTGAGCTTGAAAAGCTGGTACTGAAGGCCGTCGATGATGCGCTGGAAGAATCCCGCAAGCTGGCTGCCAGTGAGATGAAGCAGTTCACGGGGGGCATGAACATTCCCGGCTTAACCTAAAAGTATTCGAGGAGCAGGCATTGGAAAAAAGCATCCCGTCCGCCACCGATTCCGTCAATCAATTAATCCGGGAACTGGCCCGCCTGCCGGGAATCGGACCTAAAAGCGCGCAGCGCATCACTTATTACCTGCTGAGGGCTCCCGAAGAACAAACCATGGCCATGGCCGAAGCCCTGGTGTCTTTGAAACAGAAAACCCGACTGTGCGCCATCTGTTTCAACATCTCCGACAGCGATGTGTGCGCCATCTGCCGCAACGGCCGGCGCAACCCGGCGCTGGTGTTGATAGTGGAACAACCGCAAGACATCCTGGCGCTGGAGCACGCGGGGGGCTACCACGGGCGTTACCACGTGCTGCACGGGGCCATTTCCCCCACCGAGGGTGTCGGCGGGGACGATATCCGGCTTAAAGAACTGCTCGAACGATTGCAAAACGGGGCCGTAACCGAGGTCATCATCGGCACCAACCCCACCGTTGAGGGGGAAACCACCGCCCTGTATCTCAAGCGCCTGATAACCCCGCTGGGGCTGCATGTCACCCGTCTGGCGCGCGGGCTGCCCTTCGGTTCCGAACTTGAATATGCCGATGACGTCACCCTCAGCCGGGCTATCGAAGGCCGGCAGGAGTTTTAGCATGAAATGCTATTTCGCGGCAACCGGGGACAGGTGTGACGGCTAAACGTTCCCAGAAATGCGGGCTGCCCCCGGGCACGCTGGTGCATATCGGCGAGGAAAGCGCCCGGGGAGTGCGCATCACCTTGCTGGACTACTCCCCCGTTGATTTTACCGAAAAAGTTATTGAGAGAATAGACGAGTGCATCGCCTACCGCGACAACCCCAATGTCACCTGGATTAATGTCGTCGGGCTGAGTGATACCGCTTTAATCGAAAAACTGGGCGCCTGCTTCGGACTGCATCCGCTCATTCTGGAAGACATCGTCAATACCGAGCAGCGTCCTAAGATAGAGGATTACAACGGGTACCTTTTCATCGTGCTGCGCATGCTGAGTTATGAAAACCAAACCAGGACTGTCCATTCAGAGCAGGTCAGCCTGGTGCTGGGCCGGGGTTTTGTCATATCATTCCAGGAAGACCCGTGGGATGTTTGGGATGTGATTAGAGAACGTATCCGGGGTAATAAAGGACGCATCCGCAAGGGCAATGCGGATTACCTGGCTTATTCGCTGATGGACGCCGTTGTGGATAACTATTTTATCATCCTGGAAAAATCCGGGGAGGATATTGAAGATATCGAAGAAACCCTCATAAACTCCCCTTCCAAGCAGTTGCTGCCTGCTATATACCAACTCAAGCGTGAAATGATTAATCTGCGCCGTTCGGTCTGGCCGCTCAGGGAAACCGTCAACAGCATACTGCACAGCGAGAACGCACTCATCGGCGACGCCACCCGGCTTTATTTCAGGGATATCTACGACCACACCATCCAGGTGATAGATACCATCGAAAGCTTTCGTGACCTGGTTTCGGGCATGCTGGACATCTATCTCTCCAGCGTCTCAAACCGCCTGAATGAAATCATGAAGGTTCTGACGATTCTCTCAGCCATTTTTATTCCCCTCACCCTGGTGGCCGGGATATACGGTATGAATTTTGAACATATGCCTGAACTACGGCAGCCCTGGGGTTATCCAGCAGTCCTCATTTTTATGGCACTGGCGGCTGGTACGATGCTGGCCTATTTCAAACGCAAAAAGTGGTTTTAAGATGCCCTCCATCAGCTATCAAGACTTTGAAAAAGTCGATATCCGCAGCGGCTGCATCCTCAAAGCCGAGGACTTTCCTGCGGCCCGCAAACCGGCTTACAAGCTATGGATAGACTTCGGCGCGCTGGGCGTCAAGCAGGCCAGCGCCCAGATAACCCGGCTCTTCGATCGCCAAAGCATCCCCCTCGTTGAGCATGACCTTCCCCAAGAGATCCAAAGCTTGTTGGGAGCCGTTGGTGATCAGGATATTCTCGACCGGTATGTCCAGGTGGTCCCTTTCTCGATAGCCCGCCGCGATATACTCCCTCAACCCGGCGTGACCCTCCGAATTGGCGT
>CAZPAL010000178.1:0-2723 GCA_964584525.1 uncultured Dehalococcoidales bacterium
TTGCGTACGCCTCAGCCGCCTGACGGGCAGGCCGATAATCTATAACCCGCTGGTGGCCGTCAAGCACCGCGCCTATCATTACCGCCTGAAGCGCCCGTTCATGATTCGGCGCGCATACTGGGAAGGCTACACCAAGGCGCTCTTCAGGCGGAATTACAGGCCAACCGAGTCCGCAAAACCCTTGCTGGCCCCTGAAAAGGCGTTGCTTAAGCGTATCGCATTCAACCTTATCCCCTCATGCCTGGGAGAGCTGTTCCGGCACCCGGCAAGGGCCTGCAAACGCCTGGACGCCACCTTCACCATCCTGCTCTTTGTGGCGCTGGGCTACCTGCGGGGCAGCCTGCAGCCGGCTGGCATAAACAGGAATGCCTTATGCGCAGAGTCTTTATAACCGGGGCCGCCGGTTTCATCGGCAGCCACCTGGCGGACCGGCTGCTGGCTGAAGGGAAGGCGGTAGTGGCCTGCGACAACCTCTCCAGCGGCCGCATGGAGAACCTTTCGCGTCACGCCGAAAACCCGCGCTTCTCCTTCCGCCAGATTGACCTGCGCATTCCGGACGACGTTGTCGAAGCCATGCAAGGCTGCGACAGCGTGTTCCATATCGCCGCTCATGCCGACGTGCGTTCGGGCGCCGCCCATCCCCATATAGACCTGCACAACGGCACCGTGGCCACCCATAACGTTCTGGAAGCCATGCGCCTCAACGGCATCGCCGAAATTGTCTTCGCCTCCAGCGCCTCCGTCTACGGCGAAACGCCGCCGGTGCCCATGACCGAAGACCACGGGCCGGCGCATCCCATCTCGCTCTACGGCGCGGCCAAGGTGGCCGCCGAGGCCCTGATTTCGGCCTACTGCCATACCTTCGATATGCGCGGCTGGCTTTTCCGCTTCGCCAATATCATCGGCACGCGCCGCCGCCAGGGTGTGGTTTACGATTTCGTCACGCGCCTGCGCCAGGACCCATCGCGCCTCGAAGTGCTGGGCGACGGCACGCAGTCCAAACCCTACCTGCACGTCAGCGAATGCGTGGACGGCATGCTTTTCGGGTACAACCATGCCGCCGGCCGGGTCAACCTGTTCAATCTGGGGGTGGAAGACGCCATCGACGTGCGCTCCATCGCCGCCCTGGTTATTGAAGAAATGGGTTTAAGCCAAACACGCGTGGAATACGGCTCTTTGGACCGGGGCTGGCCCGGCGACGCCCCCCAGCTACGCTTCGACGTCTCGCGCCTGAAGGCCCTGGGCTGGCAGGCGGCGCTGACCTCCGAACAGGCGGTGCGGCGTGCCGTCCGTGAACACATGGCGGAGGCGGACGCATGCAAACCGTAATCCTGGCCGGCGGGCTGGGCACGCGCCTGCGCCCGGTGACGGAGAAGATGCCCAAGTGCCTGGCGCCCGTCGGCGGCCGGCCGTTCCTGTATTACCTGCTGCGCCTGCTGAAAGAGCGCGGCGTCACCCGCGCCGTGCTTTGCACCGGTTACCTGGGCGAGCAGGTGGAGGCCGCCTTCGGCGCAGGCTTCGCCGCCGGGCCGGCACTCAGTTACAGCCGCGAGGGGGACAGGCTGCTGGGCACCGGGGGCGCGCTCAAGCAAGCCGAGCCGCTGCTGGACGACAGCTTCCTGGTGGTGAACGGCGATACCTACCTGGACATGGATTATGCCGCTCTCTATGCCGCCCTCAACGGCTGTTTCCGTGCCGTAATCGCTGCCGGCCGCTGCGGCAGCCGCTTCGACCTGGATATTGACGGCACGGGAAGGGTCGCCCGCTATGATAAAACCGCCCCGGGCTTATGTTATGTCAACGCTGGGGCGATTGCCCTGCGGCGCGAAACCCTGAACCGGGTATTGCCGAACACGGTGGTTTCGTTGGAAGAAGATATTTTGCCGCCCCTCGTCGCCCGCGGAGAGGTGCTGGCTTTCCCCGTCGGCGGGCCTTTCTATGACATCGGCAGTTTCGAGGGGTTGGGGATATTCGAAAAGTTCCAGGCGGGGGCGGTGAGGTGATAATCACGCGCACGCCCTTCCGCATCAGCTTCGCCGGTGGCGGCACCGACCTGGCCGCCTTCTACACCCGCGAGCCCGGGGTGGTGGTCAGCACCGCCATCCGCAAGTACATGTACATCACCGTCAACCGCCGTTTCGACGATACCCTGCGCGTCAGCTACTCGCGCACCGAAATCGTGCCCAGCGCCGCGGAGGTGCGGCACCCCATCGTGCGTGCCGCCCTGCAGGCCGCCGGCATCCGCAGCGGGGTGGAAATCGTCTCCATCGCCGATATTCCCTCCGGCACGGGGCTGGGCTCGTCATCCAGCTTCACGGTGGGGCTGCTTAACGCCCTCTATGCCTACCAGGGGGTGCTCAAGCCCGCCGGCGAGCTGGCTGAGGAAGCCTGCCGCATCGAAATAGACGTGCTGAAAGAACCCATCGGCAAGCAGGACCAGTATATAGCGGCATTCGGCGGGCTATGCCACATGCGCTTCAACACGGACGGCAGTGTGTTCGTCAACCCGGTGGTAAGCGACCGTGCCGCGCGCGAGGAGCTTGAACGCCATATTCTGCTGATGTACACCGGGGAATCGCGCCGGGCGGCGGGCATTCTCGCCGAGCAGCGCCGCAACACCGCCCGCGATGAAACCTTCAGGGAGCTTTGCAGGCTGCGCGACCTGGCCGAAACCACCCGGCAATGCCTGGCCAACGGCAGCGACCCGCGCCGCCTGGCTGAGG
>CAZPAL010000179.1:0-2663 GCA_964584525.1 uncultured Dehalococcoidales bacterium
ACCTGCGATGGTGATGCCAGCCTCGATTGCCTCCAGCACCTCGCGCGGGGTGCGGGTTTTACAGGCCGCGACCAGTTCCACACCGGGCGGTAATTCCGCCAGCAGCGCGTGCACGTTTTGGCCGATGATGCTAATTGCCGGCAGCCTGTTGAATCAGCTGCAGGGCATCGTCAATGGGTACCGCGAAGTTAAGTCCCTCAATTGCAGAGTCATCGTTTGGGTATGTACGATAGATCATAGTGTTAATCCCAATCACTTCACCTTTCATATTGACCAGCGGTCCGCCGCTGTTGCCGTGGTTGATGGCGGCATCGGTCTGGATCCAGGTGAAACCGTCCAGCGTGCGGACGGCGGAAACTATTCCGCTGGTGAAAGAGGCCTGACCGGGGAGGTAAAAGAGCAGCGGATACCCCATAGCCACCACGTTTTCCCCTATTTTGACATTAAAAACTGACCCGAGGGCCGCGGCTTTAAAATCGGTGCGGGTGGAGTTTATGCGCAGAACAGCCAGGTCGCGCTCCGGGTTGGACCGAACCACAACGGCGCCGTACATATTGTTGTCCTGAAGCGTGATGGTGACGGAGGTTGCACCCTCTACCACGTGATAATTGGTCAAAACGTATCCGTTGGTCCTTACGATCACTCCTGAGCCCCCGGAAGTAAACCCGCCGCCCCGCGCGATGATTTTCACTAACGATGGCCCAAGCTGTTCAACGATGTTCACCCCCGCCTGGACTTCGCCCTGGAGAGAGGCCACCGTGCCCGCCATGTCCGTAACCTGGCTCTGTATCAGGCCGAATTCGCTTGTCATGGCCGCCAAGCCGGAGTTGACGGAAGCCAGGCCGCTGTTGATTTCTGCCAGGTTCCCCTGCAACGCGCCGACATCGGCGCCCAGCGCGGCCGAGGCGGTATCCAGTCCGGTCACCTTGGTCTGCAAGCCGGTGACGCTGCCGTCAAGCCGGCTCACGGTGGTACCGAAGGCGGTAATGTCCTGGCTGAGGCCGGTCAGCAGGTTGTTGAAGCCGGTGATGCTGCCGCTGAGCGCCTGCAGGTCGTTTGAAAGCGAGGCCATCCGCTCCTCGGCCATGTTCAGGCGGTTGTCGGACTGGAAAAAGAAAACCATGTTGACCGCGCTGGTTACTACCAGAATTATAATCAGAACCGGGGTGAGCCACCTGTTCATAAGTATCTCCTTGCCTTCGGCTACATCAGCATAACCTTAAACGGCTTTATACAATCCTGTCAAGTCGGGATTATCCCGCTTCGGCTTACTGTGTTAAAATATAGCCGCTTGGGGGAGTGTCGGAACTGGCAGACGAGCATGACTTAGGATCATGTGCCGCAAGGCATCGGGGTTCGAGTCCCCGCTTCCCCATTTTGCACAGGCTGAGGCTAATTCCTCCGGTAGCGCTGACGTCAACTGCAGTTGGCGCAACTGGTCAACTAGTTGGCGGCTTGGTTGACGCTTACCCTGGGCCAGCAGAGTGATATAAGTTCGGCTGACACCGAGGCGCCGGGCAAGTTCGGCCCGGGATAGCGGCACCGGTTGTGCAGGACTGGGTATCGTGTATTGGGTCATGTAGAATCCTCCTGTATTAATATTTATCGTTTCTGAGCAGGAAATCTTGAAGACCTTATGGCTCTATATCCACACTCCTCTCGATGGTTACTACGGCTGGCACGCGGCATATGGCCACCAGATGTTTTTTGGCTGAGCTCGCAGCTTCTTTCCACGACCTGCCGGCTTTGACTGTGAACCACAGATTTGCCGAGATTGACCCGAACCTCACGTAATTGCCTTTGCCCGGGTGGGTGGTCACAACAGGGGAGAAGTAAGCCACCGTGATTGGGCCGTCCCAGAAGCCAGTGGTCGGTTTGCCGAAATCCACCTTAACAGAGCAGGTCATACCTCGTTGCTCCTCCGTTTGCTGAAGAGCATCCATCACGTCGCAGAGGGCTAGAGCCTGGCCGCACAGGGCGCAGGCATAGCTGATATCAACCGTGGATTTTACCCAGTATCCGTTGTCGTACTGGGTGAGGGCATAGGTGTGTTTGAGCTGAATCTCGAGGACGGCTTGGCAGCCGGGGCACTTTTGAAGATTGGGCATGGCTTTCTCTTTTCTTGTGGTTAATTTTCTGGCGCTAATCCATTTTTCATGAAGAACTCAGGGAATTCCGCCGCGACTATGGTGAGCATAAGCATCAAATCCAGTGACAGACAGAATGGCTTTTGCCCATCGCACCGGCCGCAGGCGCTCATTTGGCCGAGCCACCGGCCCACAACCCGGATTTCGCCATCGCTCATCTCGCTGTTGGGCTTATGGATGCCCAGAAGGTCTTTGGCCATTTCGACCCATTCCGTTGTGGATAGGTGGGGGAAGTCAGTCATGGCTATTCTTTCACTTCCACGAAGCGGCCCGGAAAGGCGCGGTTCAGGGCGTACCAGGCGAAGGTGTTTTTCTTCGGGTCGGGGCCGAAGATGCCCTGATCTACGAGGTCTTTGAGCTGGCCGGCGTTCAAGAGCGTTTTGAAAGTGCCGTTTTTGGACGGGTAGACAGTGCCAGTCGTCGTGTCTTTAATCTGGACTTTGCCGTTGGGTACGGCCTTGCGTTTGCGTGAAAGCTCTTCGCGGATTGTTGTAATTGCTGAAGATAGCTCGCTGA
>CAZPAL010000180.1:0-2655 GCA_964584525.1 uncultured Dehalococcoidales bacterium
ATAACACACAACGGGAACACCGGGCAGCTCGGCTTTCCTGACCCTGAGCTGTTCGGCGGTTATCATATTCGCCATCGGGCAGCCGGCCTCGGCTACCGGGAGCAGCACAGTTTTCTCCGGCGCCAGCAGGCAGGCCGTTTCGGCCATGAAGTGCACGCCGCAAAAAACGATGACGCGCGCTTCGGTAGCGGCCGCCTGCTGCGACAACTCCAGCGAATCCCCTACGAAATCGGCCAGGTCCTGGATTTCCGGCCGCTGGTAATTATGCGCCAGTATGACGGCCCGGCGCTCGGTTTTAAGGGTTAAAATATCGCGTTCAAGTTTATCGCCGCCAGTCATTTATGCCACCCGCCAGTCATGGCTATAAACCGCTATTTCGTGCTTGCTGGCAATGACCAGGGTGACACCGAGCTCAATAGCCAGTTTGATACCCATGTCCGTAGGAGGTGCCTTTGAAATCAGAACGGCCACGCCGCGCCGGGCTACCTTGAGCAGCATTTCGGAGGAGATACGCCCGCTGGTGATAATGACGCCGCCCGCCACGGGTATACCCTCCAGCAGGCAGCGCCCGAAAACCTTATCCAGCGCGTTATGCCGGCCGATGTCGTCGCTGAATACGATGATTTTCTGCCCGTCGCACAGGGCGGCGCTGTGAACCCCGCGCGTTGCCTGATAGGTGTCCGAGTGATGCAGAAAGTCGTTCACCAGTTCCAGTATCCTGGCCGTCTCTACCCTGGTTTCAGCCCGAACGGTGTCAAACACCGGACCACCCGAGCCGTAGCTTGACAGGCCTTTGGCTCCGCCCGAAGCCACCAGCGGCCTGAAAGCGGCTTTTTTACCATCCGGGCAGCCGGCTACGCTGGCTTCCGCCATGCCGGCGGCGAGGTCCACTGTTATCGCGCGTATATCGTCTTTATTGCATATGATGCCCTCGGAGAAGAGGATACCGGCCACCAGATACTCCAGCTCCACCGGAGAACACAGGGTGGTGACCAGTTCCTGCCCGTTGAGATTGATGGTCAGGGGAAATTCACGCACTACCGGCCCGCGCTCCGGCTGCCTTTTGCCGGGCGCAACAACAGTCAAAGCCACTTCCACCGTTTTGGCGCTCATCATGCTTCCTCTGTCCGGTACCTGGCGGAGGCTTCAAAAAAGGCCTTCCAGAACGGGTCCACCAGCGGGTGCCGGAGCGGAATCTCAAGGCCCGATTTGACCAGCGTCATGCCTTCTTTGGCCGGGGTGAACCTGCCGGCCACCGAGGCTTTGATGCCGCGGCTCTGTATAAGCCCGGCGATACCGGCCGAGGCATGCGGTCGGCAGGCAATGATAAGCGTGCCCTCGCTGATAGAGGCAAACGGGTCGATGCCGAAGAAACGGCAAATCTCGGGCACGCCTTCTTCCACCACGATTTTGTCCTGCTCCACGCAAACGCCCAGCCCGGCGGCTTCCGCCAGTTCGTACAACCCTCCCCAGATACCGCATTCGGTGGCGTCATGCATGGCGGAAACACCCTCTTCACGCACGCCTCCGCTGACTGCCAGCAAAGCCTCCTCAACAACCGACATCTTGTAAAAAATCCCCTGGGCCCGGTGGGCAAAATCCAGGCCGAACTCGTTCCCAATCACCCCGGGAAACATGGCCGCCAGGATGCCGCAGGCTTCTATGGCCGGCCCCTTGGTGATGATGATGTGGTCGCCCTCGCGCACAAAACAGGGGCTGACGTATTTATCCAGCGCTCCCGCACCGATCATGGTGGCTCCCCCGACCATAGGATAATGGCAGTTTTCATAACGCCCGGTGTGACCGGTGATGATGGAGATGCCCAGTTCCCGGCAGGTGCGGTGCATGGTATTCCAGACCAGGCTGAAGGCTTGCTTGGTCATATCCATGGGCAGATTGAGGTCGATGGATAGGTATCTGGGAGGTAGCCCGCAGGTGACGGAGTCCGATGCCAGTATATGGATGGCAAACCAGGCGGCGCGCTCCCAGCCATATTCCGGCACGATAAACACCGGGTCGGTGGTAAAAGAAACAGCCTGACCTCCTATTTCGGCGATGCCGACATCGGTGCCGTGCCTGGGACCCACCAGCGTTTTTTCATCCGCCGCCCCCAGGTGCGGGAAGATAATCTCTTTGAAAATATCGGCCGATATTTTGCCTATTTCCGGAATTTCCGCCATACAACCTCCTTGGAGAATACCGAAGCCCGCCCGCGGATTGTGTGTATTATAAACAAACAGGAAAAGGATAGCCAGAGCAGGGGTTTTTCAACGGAGCGGCTGGATTACTCAAGCTCGTCCAGGGAGCGGCGAAATACCTCCGGAACCACCGGCAAGCACCCGTCAGCCCATTGGTGAAGGCAGCCCGCGGAACAAAAACTGTAGCGGTCGAAGTTGTCCCTGTCCTTGATACGGGAAACTATCAACCAGCCGCACATGGCCTCCCCCAGGGATTGGCCGCTGGCCATGCCCACCTCGCGGCCACAACTGTGACACACGCGCCACGATTCGCACATGCCCATCCCCATACCTAAATGTTAGCCAAGAAAGATGTTTGTGTCAAACATGGCGCGCCCGCAACCCGCCGGGGGCGGCTGCTAGGCCGCGGCCGGGGCAGGGGTTACGCGCTTGTTTTTATAGACCATGCGCGCGAGGA
>CAZPAL010000181.1:0-2629 GCA_964584525.1 uncultured Dehalococcoidales bacterium
AAGAAGTTCTCAAAATACTGGAGAGGGACTCCAAGCTCAGCGCCGGGCAAATCGCCGCCATGACCGGTTCTACACCGGATGTGGTCGAGGCGGTTATCAAGCAAGCGGAACAGGACCGCGTCATCCTCAGATACAAAGCCCTCATCGACTGGGACAAGGCCGGCAACGACCATGTCTTCGCTTTTATCGAAGTGCGCATAACGCCCCAGCGCGACGTGGGTTTTGACGCCATCGCCGAGCGCATCTATAAGTTCGAAGAGGCGCGCACTGTATACCTGATGTCGGGCACCTTCGACCTGCTGGTGCTGGTAGCCGGTAAATCCATGCACGATATCTCCGATTTTGTCACCCAGAAACTGGCGCCCATCGAGGGAGTGACCGCCACCGCTTCCTATTTCCTGCTCAAGCGTTACAAGGAAGACGGCGTAATCATTTCGGGTAGAGACGATACCAGGCGCCAGGCGGTAATTCTCTAGCTCAGGATTAACCAATGAGTGAAATCAAGACTCCCTCAGTTCCACAAGCCGCCAGCCGCATCTCCGACCGGGCGCGCGGCCTGGCGCCCTCGGGCATCAGGAAATTCTTTGACCTGCTGGCCTCGATGGAAGGCGTCATCTCGCTGGGCGTGGGAGAGCCTGATTACACCACCCCCTGGCGCATCCGCGAGGCAGCCATCTATTCCCTGGAGCGCGGCAACACAATGTACACCTCCAACGCCGGTATGCCGGCGCTCAGGGAGGAACTGGCACGCAGCCTCAAGAGCAAACATGGCATTGAATACAGCCCCTCCAGGCAGCTGCTGATTACCGTCGGGGTCAGCGAGGCCCTGGACCTGGCCATGCGCGCCGTCATCAATCCCGGCGATGAAGTGATAGTGCCGGCGCCCTGCTATGTCGCTTACACCGCCGCGATTCTGCTCTCCGGAGGGGTTCCGGTGACAGTGCCGACCACCGAGGAAAACGGATTTGAAGTTGACAGCAGAGACATCGAAGCGCTGATTACGCCTAAAACGCGGGCTATCCTGATTGGCTATCCCGCCAATCCTACCGGGGCAGTCATGCCCGGAGAGAAGCTGGCGGCCATCGCCCGTATCGCCGAAAAGCATGACCTGCTGGTCATCTCCGATGAAATCTACGAGCGCCTTACCAACGGGGTGCCACATCACTGTTTCGCCGCCCTGCCGGGCATGAAAGAACGCACCGTGCTGCTGGGCGGGTTTTCCAAGGCCTATGCCATGACCGGCTGGCGCATCGGATACGCAGCCGGACCGGAAGAAATAATCGCCGCCATGCTCAAAATCCACCAGTACACCATCATGTGCGCCCCCACCATGGCCCAGATGGCGGCCATCGAAGCCTTGAGGGGCGGCGAGAACAGCGTTATCGAGATGGTCGAGGATTACAACCGGCGCCGGCTGGTGATAGTCAAAGGGTTGTGCGAAATCGGCCTCTCCTGCTTCGAGCCCAAAGGCGCCTTCTATGCCTTTCCCAATATCGGTGTTACCGGGCTGACCTCCGAAGCTTTCGCCGAAGAGCTGCTTCAGGAAGAAAAGGTGGCGGTCGTTCCCGGCACCGCTTTCGGCCCCTGCGGCGAGGGTTACGTGCGCTGCTGCTATGCCACCGCGCTGCCGGACATCGAGGAAGCGCTGGTGCGCATCCGGCGTTTCGTGGATAAACGCAGGTAAAGCGTTTTTTACCACCCGTTGTGGTGGATTTTAGCCTCGTCAAATCTGCCTGACGGCGGTTTGTGCTCCGCCGCATAGCCCAGAGCCACCAGCGCCATCGGTACTACCGCTTCCGGCACTTTCACCAGTTCCCGCATGCCCTTGACCCGTTCCTCGCGCGGGTACAGCCCCAGCCATACCGCCCCCAGCCCCGAGGCATGCGCCGCCAGCAACAGATTCTGGGTGGCCGCGCCGCAGTCCTGCTGCCAGTAGCGCGAGGTTTCGGGTTCGCCGCAGACCAGCACCGCCAGCGGGCTCTCTTTCATCATGGCGGCATGCGGGTGAAAACCCGGCACGGCGTCCAGCATGGCGCGGCTGTCAATCACCACGAACTGCCAGGGCTGCATGTTGGATGCCGAAGGGGCGCTCATGGCGGCTTCAATCAAAACCCTGACGGTTTCGGGGGAAACCGCCTTGTCCAGATAGCGGCGGATGCTGCGCCGGCTCAAAATGGCTTCAAGCGCTTCCATGCTGGCCTCCCATAAACCGGATTAGACTAACCCCATGCGCTGCTTGACCTCTGAGAGAGTCTGCCGGGCGAGAACACGGGCTCTCTCCGCTCCGCCGGCGATAACCTCGCGGATATATTCGGGGCGCGCAGCCAGCTCGGCCCGCCTCCGGCGCAGCGGGGCCAGCTCCAGGTTGATGGCTTCGGCCAGTTGTTTCTTGCAGTCCACGCAGCCGATGCCGGCAACCCGGCACTGTTCGGCCAATGCCCCCGCCCTGTCCGCATTGAACTGCTTCTGCAGCTTGTAAACGTTGCACACTTCGGGATGCCCGGTATCGGTGCGCATTTTACGCGCCGGGTCGGTAACGGCCGTCATCACCCTTTTCAGAGTTTCCTCCGGGGTGGCGGCCAGTTCGATGTGGTTATCAAGCGACTTGCTCATCTTATCCTTGCCGTCC
>CAZPAL010000182.1:0-2611 GCA_964584525.1 uncultured Dehalococcoidales bacterium
TCCTTTCTGCTCCCCCGGCCGGATCGAAAAATAATGCCTCAAATCAAACCAAATACAAACCATTTGCTTATTGACTTGACAATATAACAGATTTACACTTTGCCTATCAATTTCAGGCAAGACGGGTGGCTTTATAGATAATCGGGATATGGGCAGGGCACGGACTGAGGGCGAAATGAGCGGCGGTAAACACAGGCTGCGCATGTATATCGGATGTGTGGTTGCCGCTGCTTTTTTGCTCACCATCAGGCTGGCTGTGACGTCCCCCTCTTTCAGCCTGACGCAACTGGCAATCGGAAGCGGCTTTGTAGTCATGATTGCTCTGGCCGGGATTTATCCCATCCATCTGTCCCCCAAAACCAAAGTCAGCGTGAGCACAGCGGCCGTATTCGCCGCGATACTCTTTTTTGAACCTCTGGCGGCATCTACGATTGCCGCAGCCGGAGTGCTGATTGCCCACCTGGCCAGAAAACGCGGAGTGTTGAATACCGTCTTCAGCGTCGGCCAGACAGTCCTTTTCAGCGCGCTGGCCGGTATCACTTTCAGGATAATCAACCCCGGGGGATTATTGACCGGAACAGCCGCTTTTGCCGGCATGGTTGCCGCCGCACTGGTGCTTTACATGGTCAACAGCGTTTCAGTGGCTCTGGCGGCTGGCTTACAGACAGGGCACAGTCCAGTGACAATCTGGCTCTCTGGCACAAAGCAATCCCTGGCGCAGGAACTGGCGCTTGCGTCTCTCGGTTTCGTGGGAGCCGTCGTCGCCGGTCAATCGCCGGCGGCGCTGGCATTCATTCTGATTCCGGTGGTGGTTATTTACCAGTCCTTCAAACGCTTGGCCACACTCAATGAGCAGGTAAAAAACCAGCTCGACGAATTGAAGGTAACTCAGGCTCAACTGGTCGAATCGGCCCGGCTGGCTTCGATAGGCACCATGGTTGCCGGTATCGCCCACCAGATTAACAACCCCATGTTCGTAATCCGCGGCCGCGCTGAGACCCTGCTGCTGGACGCCGCCCAGCATCTAAAAAGCGACCAATCTAAAAAACACGTCCAGACCATCTATGAAATGGCAGACCGCGTCAGCCGCGTAATCAACTCCCTGCTGCCCGCATCCCAGGTGACGGACGCAGGCACGCTTTGCAGTGATGTCAATGAGTGCGTACGAAACGCTGTGTCCTTACTGGAACCCAAGATACTGAAAGGCAACGTAAGTTTGAAACTGGAACTGCAGAAGGGCATAGATAAAATCAACGGTGAGGCTTGCGAGATTCAAGAGTTGATTGTCAACCTGGTGGATAACGCCTGCAATGCCATGAGCGGGGGAGGAACCCTGCTGCTGAAAACCGAACCCATGGAGAACGCAGTGCTGCTGCTGGTTGCCGACAGCGGAACAGGGATTTCAGCCGAGAATATCGACCGCGTCTTCAGCCCTTTTTTCTCAACCAGGAAAGGCGGGGGCGGCATCGGGTTAGGGCTTTATGTCGCCCGGCACATCGCACAGAAACACGGAGGGGACATCTCGCTCAGCAGCCAGGCCGGCAAGGGCTCGGTTTTCAGCGTGTTGCTCCCGACGGCCGTGCAAGGGGAAAGGCGAAAACTTAAGGCTTCTGCCGCTCGTAACGATATCCGGCTCCGCGCACGGTGATTATGAAGCGGGGTTTGTCCGGTTGTGCCTCGATTTTTTTCCGCAGGCAGGCGACGTGCCACTTGACGCTTTCCAGTGAACCTTCTCCCCAGCCCCAGATACGGTCCCACAACTGCTGTTGCGTCAAAACCTGGTCAGGGTGCTGCACCAGGTAAGCTAAAAGGCGGTACTCCGTAGCCGTCAGCACCACTCGTTCGCCCCGCACGAAAGTTTCGTGCCGGGCAAAGTCCATCGTCAACGCGGCGTCGGAGTAGACGTTGGAACTGGAGTCGGGGGCCATGTGCGCCCTGCGCAGCATGGCGCTGACCCGCGCCAGCAGTTCCTGCCTGCCCAGAGGCTTGACAAGATATTCGTCAGCTCCCAGATTGAGACCGCGGACCTTATCCAGTTCCGTGCTCTTGGCGGTGAGCATGGCCACCGGTATCTGAGATACTTCGCGGATACGCTGGCACAACTCGAATCCGTTCAAACCCGGCATGGCGACATCCAGAATGGCTAAATCCGGATGGTGGGTAAAAAACTCGCGCAACCCTTTCATGCCATCGGTGGCACATACCGCTTCATAACCTCCCCACTCCAACCATTCGCGAATCAAATCGACCAGCGCCACTTCATCATCCACGACCAGTATTTTGGCCTTATCCATACTCTTCTCCTGATGGAGAATACCATATCCTTACGGTAACAGCCAACCTGATTATTCCGTAATCTCATTCAACGAGAAATTTTTAATCAGCAGCAGGCGTATGGCGGCTGCCACCGCTTCGCCGTCATAACGTATGCCGCTCAGGCTGGTCACTTCTTCCAGCGCGCGTTCCATTCCCAGAGCCGGACGGTAAGGACGATGCGTGGCCATGGCTTCAATGACATCCGCCACCGCCAACACCCTGGCTTCCGGCATGATCGCCTCCCCCGTCAGTTTCCTTGGATAGCCGGAACCATCCAGGCGTTCATGGTGTTGAA
>CAZPAL010000183.1:0-2606 GCA_964584525.1 uncultured Dehalococcoidales bacterium
GATCAACTTTAATGTCCCAAACGCTGCTTCCGAGCGCGAATTTGGTATCAGTTACGGGGCGCTGCGTGTTGAAACCGAAGTTGGTCCAGGGCATGTTGAGCTGGGTTTCATTACACGCGAATACACCATTACTCAGGGATACGTCGCCGAAGTCAGCTGTGCCGGCAAAAATATACTTGTCCGAGCCGACTATCGCCATATCCAGGGTGACGATCATGTTGGTGCCCATTGCGTAGACAGGAGCATTCGTCCATGCCTCGCCTGCTGCATAGGTATACAAGTTGCTGAGTACGGTAAAGTCCTGGTCACCATTCATGTTCTTGGAGGTAAAGACGTCCTCACCATTGGTGAAATAGAATTCATTGGGTGAGATTTTGGAGGGCATGATGTCTGTAATCACGCCGCTGCCGTTAGCGAACACGCCCGAGATGTCAACGCGGTCCCAGGTGCGGCCTTCGGTTTCGGACTGGAAGATGGCGTATGTGTCCCCGCCATCATCAATAACAGCCACAGCGTATATGACAGTCATGTCGGAATTATAAGCCATGCGGCCTACACCAAATACGGAGCCGTCAGCATCGGGGATAGCGATTTTTGACCACTCGTGGATATCGGCTGAAACCGGGGTCGCGGCCACAAAAAGGCTGGCGGCGACGGCCAGGGTTACCAGCACGCCCAGGATTTTATTTATTTTGGTTTTCATCGACCTTTATTTTTCTCCTTATATATGTTGTGTCCCCAGGGTTATTTCCCCCGGAGACCATTATCTCCAGAGTGAAACCCTCATTGCCGCAGGCCATAAAGGCCGCCCGTCCCTTGCGGGTATACCAAAAAGCACCACCTCCCTTACAGGTTCTCCAATAAACATGATACCACAGCCTGTCAATAGGCCTGACGGGCTTAGGTAAAAGTTTTCTTGCTTGTTGCGGATTTCATCCACCGGGCATTATAGCACAGGCGGCGGACGGATGCCACCCGCATTCTCTTTGTTTTGAGGAAATTTTTTCGTATCGGTACGATAGTACAGGGTAGTATGCCCCACCCAGGATGCTTCAGCCATTCATCATGGCTTCCAGCATGACAGACGGAGGGATGCTTCGGCCACCCTTTGTGGCTTCCAGCATTGACACGGGGATTCTTGGCGCTTGACTGACAAGCCTATGCCTCTACCAGCACCTGCTCCACCAGGTCTCCGCTTATGGGCAGTTCCCGCCCTTGTTCTTTATAATAGGCTGTTACCATTTCATTCATCGCGTCGCGCAACATCGCCCTGCACTCTTCCAGAGTCTTGCCCTCGGTCACTACTTCAGGCCACTCTATCAGTTGCCCCATATAGCCGTGTTGTATTTTGGAATACCTGGCTGTGTAGCTTCTCACCATTTCAGGCGCCTCCCCTCCCACTTTTGAAATGTCACGCGGGAATTATAATAACACCAATGTGAGGGAGTGTCACCCCGCCCAGGTTGTATTCTGGAATATCCCTATCGGTTTAACGCCGAACCGATTTTTCGCTGGTTCTTTTTTGACCTTATGGCCATACTTATACTTAATTGTGCTAATTCTCTGGCGATGGCTACCTTCTTTGGATAAGGTAGCTTTGACGACCTGATATGGTCCCTTTGGATAGAGTTGAATATCTCTGCCCTGAGTTCATCCGGTTTCATGGGGTTTTTAGCCCACTTGGGTATCACCGAACCACTCCTTATATTTGGTTACTAGTTGGAATTTGTTGAATATTCCCCAAAGTATTGATCTATCTAGTTCCGTCTGTCTCAACAGAAGTTCTGCCCTTATCTTGTCTTTAGGCCTTCCAGTTTGCAGGAGAATAGCCAAAAGATATTCCGGAGACAGAACTTTGGTCCTGATACCATCAAACCTTATCACCTTTGAGCAGTTTACAGCCTCCTCAGTCAACGGCGTTGTGGGGATGAACTGAACCGGTGTTCCCTCGATGATAATATGTTCTCCTTTCCATTTATAGCCAATACCGGTAAGGTAATGAAATATGGGGGAAAAATCCAGCAGACCATCAGTCTGTTTAACCACCACGAATATGTCCAGGTCGTAGGTCGGGAATGCCTCGGTATAAAACAGAATGCCTGTCCCGCCGCCAATGGCATAGTCCAACAGTAGTCTCTTGTTTTTTAGTTGGTTCACTATCTTTAATGTATCTCTCATAACTCTCCCCACTGTCCCCCGCAACTCCCTGACAGGGGGTTTTAACCATTGACGGGTAACCTTTTCAGCTCCTTGACGCGAAACTTACCCAAAGGCGGAATCGGCAAGCCCCGATGCAAGCGCACCACGAGCCATCCATCAATCACCTCGACCAGGTTTTGCCGGCACTCCTCCAGGGTTTTACCGGTTGCCCAAACGCCTTCCAGTTCCGTGACTTCTCCGTAGTACGGTTCTTCATCTTCAATTTTTTCAAATTTAGCCCTGCACAGAGCGGCTTGAATGTATTCGGTTATCACTCGTTTTTCCCCTTGATTATTTTCAGTTCAGCCTGATTACCCTGGGACGGTTTTCGGCATCGAAGTGACATTCCACGGCGTCTTTGACCATTTTCTTCAGTTGTCCGCAGGTTTCGGATTCGGTATAGACGT
>CAZPAL010000184.1:0-2534 GCA_964584525.1 uncultured Dehalococcoidales bacterium
GCAGGCGCACCCGGCGCCCGGAGCCATCATAGAGTTTGCCGTCTCCGCCGATTTCGCGCAGGGAGGCCCGCTTTACCTGCTGGCATGGGACGCCGGCTTCAAGCTGTGGCGCGGCCAGGCGGGCGCATGGCAGATTATTCTCGCGTCCGGCGGCGCCATCGCCACGCTCGAGCATCTGGCGCTGTCCCCCGGCGGCAACCTGGCTGTATCCGGCATCGACGACGGCCAGCCGGCGCTGTGGGTGTCGAGGGCCGGCGGCCCGTTCACCCGGTCAGCCGCCCCCTTCACCATTGACCTCATGGAATACGCCGCTGACGGCACTCTGGTGGCAGCCGGTTACAACGGCACGGCCGGGGTGGTGAGCTTCAGCCTGGACGGCGGGCTGACCTTCAGCCCGGTCAATACCGCCGGCAACGTTCCCTTTTACTCGCTGGCGGTCTCGCCGGCTTTCCCCTCGGACGGCAGGCTGGCGCTGGGAAACATCAACGGCGAAATCTGGCTTTCCGCCGACAGGGGCGCCGGCTTCAGCCGGGTGGAGTGCCCGGCCGGGGGCAACGTGAGCGTGTCTTTCGACGGCTCTTTTAACGAAACCGGGTTGATTTATGCGGTCTCCGATGCGCCCGGTAGCGGTTTTCACAGCCTGGCGCTGCCATCGTTTTCCTGGCAAAGGCTGGACAGCCCGCCCGCCGCCGGCACGAAACTGATGAGCGCCGCGGCCGGCCGCGGCGTGGGCTATGCCATCGACCACCGGGCGGTAGATACGGAAAGCGTACAGGGGGGACTGCTGCGCTGCCTGGGGGATGGCGGCGGAACCATGCTGATAAGCGCCGGGCTGCCTCCGGGAGCGATGCTGTGGCAGCTTGAAACAAGCGGCGGCAGGCTGTGGGTGCTGGACGCGGCCCACGACCGCCTTTTCCACTTCACCGACATAGCTTCTGCTGCCCCGCTGCTGATTGCTCCTGCGGACTACGCTCTCAGAACGGGTTTGCCCGCCGGCGCGGGTAAAATCGGCCAGGTCGGCCTGGAGTGGAGCATCGTGCCGGGAGCGGACGGCTACCTGTGGCAGATTTCAGCCGAAGCCGGCTTCGCTGCCGTCCTGCCGGGCCTCCAGGGAAATACAGCCTCCCCGGCGGCTGCGGTGGGCGGGCTTGAGCCTTCGACCTTCTATTTCTGGCGGGTGCGGGTGGAAAGCCCGCTCCCCGGACCCTGGTCGGTGGTGCGCGTCATGCAGACCGCCGCCAATGAGCTGGGGCAGGTATTGCTGGCCGCCCCGCTATCCGGTTCGGGTTCCATCGCGCTAAGGCCGTCGTTCGCCTGGCTGGCGCTGGCCGGAGCCACGCGCTACGAGCTTCAGATATGCTCCGATGCCGGTTTTGCCAGCCCGCAGGTTTCACGCCAGGTGGCCGGCCTTTCCTGGCAGGCCGCCTCCGACCTGTCGCCTTCCACCGCCTACCTCTGGCGGGTGCGCGCCAGCGCCCCGGTGACCGGCTCCTGGAGCGATATATGGCTGTTTACCACCCTGACCAACCTGCCGGGCGTTCCCCGGTTGGAAAGCCCGGCAGGCGGCCTGGTTGACGTGCCGCGCAGCCCCGTTTTTACCTGGTCTGCGGTCAGTGGGGCTGCCTCTTACGAGCTTGCGCTTTCCACCCGGGCGGATTTTGCCGTCGTCCTCAGCCGGCGTTCGGTCGGCAACACCTGGTGGCAGTGCAACCCCCCGCTGGACGCGGGTGCGCGCTATTACTGGCGGGTGAGGGCAGTCAAAGCGGGTATAGCCGGGGATTGGAGCGCTGCTTTCTATTTCATCACGCAGGCGTCAACCTCTACCGCGCCGGCTTCCGGAGGGCAGGCGCCGCTTTCGAGTACCCCCCCACCCAAACCCCCTGCCCTGCCTCCCCCCGCAAGTACGTTTTCTTCTGCGCCTGTCCCGGCGTCATCCACATCGTTGACAACCACACCGCCTTTGCCGCCTGCGGGTACCCTGCCGGCCGCCGATGATAGCTGGGTATATTACATCTGGGCTGGAACGGGAGCGGTTACGGCGCTGCTGCTGTTGTCGGCGGTGAACTTGCTCAAGCGGCGCCGCCCCAGGTGAGGTTGGTTTTTTAGCAGCCCCGCCATGCCGCCGGATGCCCTTCAGACGCCCTGTAACCCGAAAACAGACCGGTAAACGTGCCGGAAGCATGCATTTGTAGTCTGTTGAATAAATGCGGTCTAAAATGCCCTGAGAACGGAGGGGTTAGCCGGGGGATTGAAAATCAAGCTGAACGACCTGCATGGTGAGCGGCAGGTTGCTTTTGGTCACGTTCAACCTGGGCTGCGGCACCAGGCCGTGGACGCTGGTTTCGTGCAGGAAATTATCCAGCGGTTCCAGGTCCGCACTGAAGAGTCCTGCCTGGTAGTGCATGGGTAGCACTATGCGCGGCTCCAGTTGGCGCATGGTGGCCGCCGCCTGCTGGGCGTTGAGCGTGTAAACGCCGCCCACCGGTATCATCAGCACGTCCACCTTGCCGATTTCCTCCACCTGGGCGTCGGTG
>CAZPAL010000185.1:0-2482 GCA_964584525.1 uncultured Dehalococcoidales bacterium
GTTGCGGCTGCTCGGGCTACCGGCTTGGACGGGCAGCCCTTCCCAGCTAACCTGAAAACGCACGATAACGCCGCGCTGGGTGAGCCCGATGAGGATTTTTTCAATCAGCGAACGCTGGCTTTTTTCCAGGTATTCGGCCACGAAGGCATTGGGCACCGATATCAGGAAGCGCTCGCCGTCGTAGGCGAGGCCTCTGGTATCCTTGAACCAGGTCTGGTAGTTTGGCTTGCTGACTTCCAGTTGCAGCGTTCCGAGCGCTGTCTCCCAAATCGTGGCGGCCGAGTTCATGGTTATGATTTATCTCCTGTTGCGGGGCAGACCGGTGCCTGCGTTGGTTTTCAATTCTGGTTCATCTACATCCGCTTACGGTTACCATTGGCAGGCGCCAGTCCGAAAGGGCTGGCCGGACAAGCAGACACCATGGTAACAGGCCGGCACTAAAGGTAGCAAAGGTTCTGGCGCAAGTATGGCAGTCAACAGGCAGGCGGATATAACGCCCGAAGTCCCTCGGGCTGTCTTTTTCGGCATTTTTCAGCCCTATCCATCTCATTCAGCCACTTAACAAGACTCAGTATCGTATAAAATTTGGCCTGCACTCTTTAGTTTTGGTTATGTTTCGTCACATAACCCCCGCCGTAAGAGCGCATTGTCGGCCGGTGCCTTTCGTGTTAGAATGCGCCCGTGCGCATAGTTTTCATGGGCAGTCCCCGCTTCGCCGTGACCCCGCTTGAAGACCTTCACCGGGCCGGATACACGCTGGCGGCGGTTTACACCAAGCCGGACAAACCCGGCGGCCGCGGCCAGGAGATGCAATTTTCGCCGGTCAAAAGCGCGGCGCTGGCACTGGGGCTGCCGGTGGTTCAACCCCGCAGCCTTAAAACCGGCGAGGCGCCGGCTGAGCTGGCCGAGTTCAAGCCGGACGTGGTGGTGGTGGCGGCCTACGGCCAGATACTGCCCCCGGCTGTGCTGGCGCTGCCGCCCTTGGGCTGCCTGAACCTTCATCCCTCGCTACTGCCGCGCCACCGCGGCGCCGCGCCGGTGGTTTCCACCCTGCTCAGCGGGGACAAATGGGGCGGCACCAGCGTCATGCTGATGGATGAGGGGCTGGACACGGGGCCGGTGCTGGCCCGGGCGAAGCTGCTGATACGCGTAGAAGATAGCGCCGGCTCTCTGGCCGATAAACTGTCGCTGGTTTCGTCCCGCTTGCTACTGGACGTGCTTCCGCGCTGGGCGGCCGGAAAGCTGAAGCCGCAGCCGCAGGACGAGGCTCAGGCTACCCTCTTCAGGACCATGCGCAAGGAAGCCGGTGAGATAGACTGGCGCCTGCCGGCGGTAGAAATCTGGCGGCGGGTGAGGGCTTTCCAGCCCTGGCCGGGGGCTTTTACACACTACCAGGGCAAAGTCATCAAACTAATCGAATGCCTCCCGGGTGACTGCCGGAGCGCCGAGCCGCCCGGGCGGGTGGTTGGGTTGGGGCAGGGATTCGGGGTGGTCACCGGCGACGGCGTGCTGGAGGTACGAAGGGTTCAGATGGAAGGCCGGCAGATTACCTCAGCTGCGGACTTCCTGAGAGGGCAACGAGCCTTCCTGGGGGCTTTACTACCGGATTAGCGCTGTGCCAGCAGGTATTCCATGATGAGGTAATGCGCCCGGTGAGCCTTGTCGCCCCCGCGGAATTCGAACTCCTTGACCGGCTGCCCCTGCGGAAAGATGTAGAGCGTGTCGCTGACGAAAAAGCCCCGGCGGATGAGCAGCCCCTTGTCGTCCCCGCTGGCTACCTGGGCGATGCGGCTGTAAGGCAGGCTGACCATGGCCTTCTGTTTCTTGAAGAATTCCTTGTCGTAGTAAATCAGGCGCTTGTCGGTGATGGCCAGGAAACCGGAACCCACGCTTTTGAGGTCAAACACCGCCCGGATGAGCTCGTCCGCCAGGCAGATGTCCTCTATTTTCTCCAGTTGTTCCTTTTTATCCACATACATATCGGCCGAATAGATAGCCATGCCTTCACCCCCGCTAGTGGACTTCCTTGATCTTCTGGGCCAGTTCGACGCTGGAGACAGCTTCCTGCCTGGCGGTGCGCATGTCCCTCAGCGTCAATAAGCCCTGCGCCAGTTCTTCGTCTCCGATAATGACCGCGTAGTGGCAACCCAGCGTTCCGGCCTGGCGCATCTGCGCTTTCAGGCTGCGGGGCGCGTAGGCGGTGACGGCCGTTATCTCGGACTGGCGCAGCGCGGCCAAAACCTTTACTGCTTCACCCTGTGCCTTCTCTCCCGCCCAGGCCACATAAACCTGAACCTCGGGCAGCGGGGGTACCTTTACCCCCTGTTTTTTGAGGTTGAGCACGATGCGCTCGATGCCGGTGGCGAACCCCACCCCCGGCGTGGCTTTGCCGCCCAGTTGCTCAATCAAACCGTCGTAACGACCGCCTCCGCCGATGGTGCTCTGCCCGCCTTCCAACAGCGGCTGTATTTCGAAGACGGTG
>CAZPAL010000186.1:0-2446 GCA_964584525.1 uncultured Dehalococcoidales bacterium
TGGAACTGAGCTTGCATCCGGCCACGATATCGCGGATGCTGGGGGGGTAGCCCTGCTTGTCCCAGAAGCGCTGAATAAAATCCATGATGGCCTGCTGCCGAACAGAAAGCTCTCCCATAGTCACCGCCCTCGTTAACGAACATCCGTTCTGTAATATAGAGCTTCCGCCCGCCTCATGTCAATAGTATGGTGGCGAAACAAAAACTGGACCGGTCAACTTCCGGTCCAGTTCGATACAACGCCCGTAATGGTTTTAGGCGGTTTTGGCGTTCAGGGCATTCAACTTTTTGGTCAGGCGGCTCTTGCGGCGCGCGGCGTTGTTGGGATGCACGATGCCGCTCCCAGTGGCCTTGTCCAGCTCGCTGACGGTAGCTTTCAAAGCGGCTCCGGCAGCCCCGGCATCGCCTGCATCGAGCGCAGCCCTGGCCTGGCGCACCGAAGTTTTGAGTTTGCTCTTCACCATCTTGTTGCGCTCGCGGCGGGCTGCCGAAACGCGGATATCTTTCAATGACGATTTAGTGTTGGCCAAATTACAACCTCCTAAAAACAAGAACTCATTATACACCAGTAGAGCCGTCATGGCAAAACCGCCCACAAGATTCTTCAGCCACCCTCTGTGGCTTCCAGCATGAAACCGGGGTACGGGATTGCCGCGTCGCTTCGCTCCTCGCAATGACTTTGGGGCCTTCACCTGTCATCCCGCAATCAGATCCCTGTTGACAACCCCCGTTACGAGTTATAGAATATATTCTAATATAAGAATATTATAATAGTTCCCGCGGAGCGATATGATGAACGAAAACCAACTCCAACTTTACAAGATGCAAGCGGATATATGCAAAACCCTGTCGGACCCCAAGCGCCTGATGATTGTGCATGAGCTGCGCTCCGGGGAACTGCCGGTAGGAGAAATTGCTACGCGGCTCAGCATTCCCCAGGCCAATGCCTCCCAGCACCTGGCCATACTGCGCAAACGCGGCGTGGTGTTGACCCGCCGCGAGGGCACTTCCGTTTTCTACCGGCTGGCCAGCGACAAGATTGCCGAAGCCTGCAATCTGGTACGCGGCGTTCTTTCCGACCAGCTGGAGCGCAGCTCCAACCTTTCAGACCTGCTCAAATCCACGCCTGTAATAAAAATAAAATAGTCGGTAAAGGAGGGCATCTATGGCTGAAGAGGCCAAGAAAAAGGTATCCCTGGTAGTCTTCTCGGGTGACATGGACAAGCTGTTCGCGGCTTTTATCATGGCCACGGGTTCGGCAGCCGCTGGTTTCGAGGTCACCATGTTCTTCACTTTCTGGGGCCTCAGGGCGCTCAAAAAGGGGCCGCTAACGGGCAAGGGCCTCTTCGGGCGTATGATAGGCCTGATTGAAGGCGGCGGCATCGATAAAGCCACACCCTCCAAGTACGGTTTCGCCGGAATCGGCCGCTGGATGTTAGGCAAGATGATGAAATCCAAAAACGTATCCAGCCTGACCGAATTGCGGCAACTGGCGATTGACCTGGGTGTTAAAATGTACGGGTGCCAGATGAGCATGGACGTGATGGAAATCCCGGCGGAAAAGATGATTCCGGAGGCACAGGAACCGGTGGGGGTGGGCTTCTTTATCGAACAGGCCAAGGATTCGGCCTTTACGCTGTTCATTTAACTGAATAAAATAGCAAAGGAGAATGCGCATGTCGGATGAACCCAAGGTTGACCTGGAACTTGACCTCAAGGGACTGCTGTGCCCGCTGCCCATGGTAAGGGTGAGCCAGAACATCACCAAAATCCCGGTGGGAGGCGTTCTTAAAGCCACCGCCACCGACCCCGGCAGTATGGCGGATATCCCCTCTTGGGCACGCACCACCGGCAATGAGGTGGTCAAGACCGAACGCGATGGCAAGAATTTCGTTTTTTGGGTTAAAAGGCTCAAGTAGCGCCGCGTCTTCGACAAACTTAAAGGGGAGGGCTGCATGACTCAGGAAATCAGGTTTGACCTCGAACTTGACCTCAAGGGAAAGTTCTGTCCGGAGCCCAAAGACAAGGTGATTGAAAACATGAACCGGGTGGCCCTGGGAGGCGTGCTCAAAGCCATAACCAGCGACCCCCACAGCCTGGACTGTATCCCGGCCTGGATGGAAGCGACCGGCAACCAGGTCCTGACCATCGAACGCAATACCGGCGAATTCGTATTTTTTATCAAAAGGTTAAAATAACATGGACTGGTTCTCATTTCTCGCCGCTGGCATACTGGTCTATGTGGCGGTGGCCGTTTTCGTACTCGGCAGCGCCTGGAAAGTCGTCAAATGGATGCGCCGCCCCAAATCCCCCATCAAACAGGGCCTTTTCCCCAAACCTTCCGGTGCCGCCGGGCGGCTGCTCAAACTGGGCAAGGATAATTTCCTCTTCCCGCAGGTTTTGGATACCGACCGCTGGATGTGGTTCTTCGTCATCGGCATGCACCT
>CAZPAL010000187.1:0-2446 GCA_964584525.1 uncultured Dehalococcoidales bacterium
GGCCTGCCACCGGCGGATCTGGTTTGAAAGCGAGGTTATCTATCCACCAGTTCAGCAGCAACGGCGGGCCGTAGCTATCATCCTGGTAGGATGGCACAGGGGGGATGGAATTGGTGATATTTTGCCCTGAGGTGGTGGGTGTTTTAAGGGGTTCTCTTCCGCAGGCACTCAGGCTCAATCCCTGCGCAAGTAGCGTCAGCAGGCAGACAGCAAACAAGCCAGTTGATGACATACTAATAACCCGTTTTCCCACGGCAATCCTCCCCATCCCGCATCAATACGAATCAGGCGCCTTGTTTGTCCGTTACCGCTGAAACGGCAATGGTGGTGCCGGTGGCCCGGGCGATGAGCTTGCCGTCCTGATTGAACACGTTGACCTCAGCCACGCTGACGCGCCGGCCGTTTTTGATGACCCTGCCCTCGGCAGTGAGTCTGTCGCCGGCCTGGGCGCTGGCCAGGAAATTGATGTCGAACTGGAGTGCCAGGCCGGGATAGTAGACGGAGTTGATGGCATATCCAAAAGCCTGGTCGGCCAGTGACATGATGATGCCTCCGAAGGCGACGCCGTAAAAATTAAGAAACTCAGGCCGCACAGCCATGCCAACCCGTGCATATCCGGGTTTGAGTTCCAGCAGCTCCAACCCCAGAAAGGCGGCAATCGGCTCCGTTTTTCCGGCAATCAGCTCAAGAAAAGCGCCGGATTCACTCTGCCCGCTTATGATTCCCCCTTAGCCATACCCGCCCCCGCACTGGTGCCCTTCTTCATGTTCGTGGTCGCATTCAGCCCTCAGAATATATGGGGCTACATCCAGCGCGTGAATCATTTCTTTCCTGCCGCGGTCGAAAGCCTTTAGATTGAGTTCCAAAATCTTTTCCGGCAGATGCCGGCGGATTACCTCTTTCCAAACCTCCGGCGAAAACGGCAGCAGCATGGAAAGTGCGCCCAGCATCACCACGTTGAGAATTTTAGGATTTCCCATTTCTTCGGCTGTCGAAGAACCCTCGATGAAAACCACTTCGTCAACGTATTTGTAGAATTCTGCATGAATCTTTTCGTCATCAGGGTAATCCGGCCCATCGCTGCCTGCTGAAACGGGAGGCATGGCGAAATTATTGATGATGGCGGTGCCCAGCGGATTCATCATATCCGCCCAGCGTACGGCCTCCAGCTTTTCGAAAGAAAGCATAAAGTTGGCTTCACCCGGCTAGATGAGAGGCGAAGCTACCTGTCCGGCCATACGTATATGGGCGGTGACGCTGCCGCCGCGCTGGGCCATGCCCAGAGTGTCGGTTTTTTTCACGTCGTATCCGCTGGCGATGGCCACATCGCCGATAATATCCCCGGCCAGCACTACGCCTTGACCCCCCACTCCCGTAATCAGGATATCAATCTTTTCGTTTGTTTCCACGTTAATTCCCCTTTCTTATGGCTGGATGGCCTGGCGCGGGCAGACCTGGCGGCAGAGCGAGCAGGAGGTGCCGAAGCACTGCGCCGCGTTTATCACCACCGCTTGCGGTTGTTTCTGGATTGCGGGGCATCCCAGTTTAAGGCAGGTCCCGCAAAGGTTGCACTTTTCACGGTCAATCGCCAAAGCCGGTGAGCGTTTTTTGGAAAGGATGGCGCATTCACCGCGGGTGATGATAACCGAGGGGGAGTTATGCTCCAACGCCCTTTTGACGGCGCTGCGTAGTTCAGCCAGATTAAAGTCGTCCACTATCTGCAAATCCTCCACGCCGGCAGCCCTGACCAGGTTTACCAGGTCAACGGCGGGGGCAGGGTTTCCCCCTGAGGTTTTCCCCGAGCCGGGGTGGGGCTGGTGGCCCGTCATGGCGGTGGTGCCGTTGTCCAGGATAATGGTCAGGATGCTGGCCTGATTGTAAACGGCGTTTATAAGACCGGTTAGCCCGGAATGAAGGAAAGTGGAATCCCCGATTACGGCTACGATTTTTTGAGCCAGGCCGGCATGCTGCATCCCCTGTGCCTGCCCGATACCAGCTCCCATGCAGGCGCCGGTGTCGATGGCCGATAACGGAGGGTAGGCTGCCAGTGTATAGCAACCGATATCCCCGCAAATCACCAGCCCGGTATCCCCGTCTTCGGTGCGCCTTCTGATTCCCAGACTGCTGAGGGTGTAAAAAATACCGGTATGGGGACAGCCTGGGCACAGCAGCGGGGGGCGGGCGGGCAGCGCCGGCCTGTCAGCCGGGGTGGATATTTGCCCGGGAGAGGCGGAAATCAATCCGAGCCTGCCGGCGGCCTGGCTGATAATAACCGGGCTGAGTTCTCCGGTGCGGGGAATGACATTTTTGCCATCAACCGAATCCCCGACGATCTGCCGGTCCAGGGCGAAGCGGAAGCTGTCGTTGAGCGCCTCGTCCAGGTCGAACGCCCCGGCGGCCCGGCCGTCGGCGCCGACCTGCTGGAAAAACCCGACCACAAACCCAT
>CAZPAL010000188.1:0-2439 GCA_964584525.1 uncultured Dehalococcoidales bacterium
ACGACGGACCGGTCCCCGGCGTTGACCCGCGGATGGCCTTCAGGCCAGTCCCACACCCGTGGCCGCGCTTTCGGCAGCCCGCACCACAATCAATGGCATAGAAGCGGCGTGCAGGAGTTTATTGACAGTGCCGCCCAGCGACCAGGGTTTGATGCCTGAGCTTCCATGCGAGGTGAGCATGATGGTATCGATGCCGTTTTCGGCGGCGTATTTGAGCATCTGCTGGGTGGGATTTCCTTCCAATACTTTCTGGTTGATGCGCACGGAGGAGGTTTTCATCAGCGAGCGCAGTTGTTCCGTTTCGGCGTTCAGGTAAAGCCGGCAGACCTGCCCCGGACTGGTTTCTTCGGGTTCGCATACGCTTAACAGTTCCAGTTCACTGTCGAACGCTTGGGCCAGTTCAGCCACATGGGGATAAACCTGCTCGGCCATGGTAGAGCCGTCCAGCGGCACCAGTATTTTCTTGAACATTTTGTTCTCTCCTGTAACCATATTAAGCATACCTCAGGATAAGATATATCATACATATTACCAGCGTCAGAATGGTCGCCGGAACAGCGAACTTCATGTATCTGCCCCATGAAATGGGATGTCCCTCGCGTTCGGCGATAGCCGTTCCCACTACATTGGCCGAGGCGCCGATGGGGGTGGCGTTGCCGCCGATATCCGTTCCCAGCGCCAGCGTCCAGCTCAGGGTTTCGAGGCCGGTACCCTGGGTGAGCGCCAGGTTTCTTATCACCGGCACCATGGTGGCGGCGAAGGGAATGTTATCGACCACCGACGAGGCGAAAGCGGAGAGCCACAGGATAATGATAATTACTATCACAGTGCTTTCGCCGGCGATGTCGCCGATAAATCTGGCCAGCGTTTCCAGCACGCCGGTCTGCTCCAGCCCGCCTACCACCACAAACAAACCCACGAAGAAGACCAGCGTCCTCCAGTCCAGTTTCTTAACCAGCCCCGGTCCAGCCCGGCCCGATGTGAGCAAGGTCAGCAAAGCGGCGACGACGCCGATGATAGCCACCGATAAGCCGGTGGCGGCATGAGTAACCAGCAGAACCACCACCGTCAGAAAGATGCAGCTGCTGACGACGAATTGCCTGATATTGTGAATGGCTTCGCGCGGCTGGGGGTAATCCGTCATGCCCGGGTCGGCTTTGCTGCTGGCTTTGAGGCTCTTGCGGAAAGCGAAATAGAAAAATACTACCGTAACAATTACGCATAACCAGGCGATAACCCCGGTGTTGACTAAGAAGTCGGTGAAGGTAAAGCCGAAGGCCGTGCCGATGATGATATTGGGCGGGTCCCCGCTCATGGTGGCGGCGCCGCCGACGTTGGAAGCGAAAATCTCGGCGATGATAATCGGCACCGGGTCGAATTTGAGCAGGCGGGAGAGCTCGATGGTTACCGAGGCCAGGAAGAGCAGCACGGTGATGCTGTCGATGAACATAGCCAGGAAAGCCGACAAAGCCATGAAGGTAACCAGGATGGGAACCACCTTGTATTTCACCCGCTTGGCCACCACCAGGCACAACCAGCGGAAGAACCCCGCTTCGCCCATGCCCTCTACCATGACCATCATGCCGGCGATGAAGATGATGGTCTGCCAGTTGATGCCGCTGTGGGCTTCGAGATGGCTGTCACCCGGTATCCAGAAATTATACTGGGCGAGGCTTCCCAGGTTGAGCACGCCGGAAACGGCTTCCGGGCTGCGCATCACTACCAGGAAAAGCATCACTAACACCAGCCCCGCCCCTATCAGAGCCGGGATGTAACGGTGGACTTTTCCCCAGATGATGGCCGCGAACATGGCCAGAAAAATCACCAGTGCCAGTATCTGACTTGTCACTTTCAGGCTTCTTTCTATTCTTGGAATTTAAGCAGATATACTAGCACAATTGAGGAGGTGACGGAAACCGGGGTTGAAGATTCTGTACGAATTGTCCGGGGAGGAATGTGTAGGGGGCTAAGATTTATGTCAAGTCCGCCCCCGGTTTGATAATATCCCCTCCCCCACTCTATAATTACAGCACTCATAACCCATGGAGAGGTGTCCGAGTGGTTCATGGTGCCGCTCTCGAAAAGCGGTCTCCATCTTCGATGGAGCGTGGGTTCGAATCCCACCCTCTCCGCCAGATTCAGCCCTGCAGCGCCGGGCTACTCTCCGGCAGCTTCATTTTTCATTGCCGGTCGGTTTAGGCTATAATGGACGCTACCCTTTGGAGAGGTGCTGGAGTGGCCTAACAGGCACGCCTGGAAAGCGTGAGTCGGGCGCAAGCTCGACCGTGGGTTCGAATCCCACCCTCTCCGCCAGTCAATTTGAAGCCCAAGCTCCAATTCGACTTGACAAATATTTTAGCATTGATTATATTCTACTCAACTTAATATCCTAAAGGCTTTGAATAAGGCTAGTAGGTTGCTTTCGCAGTTCAGAGAGCC
>CAZPAL010000189.1:0-2422 GCA_964584525.1 uncultured Dehalococcoidales bacterium
ATGGGTCAGCCGGGTGACCGTCCTGCAGAGCAATTTGCCATTCTATATCAAGGGTTCGGGCTCGGTCACCAACGGCATTTTCGATTTCCATACGGACGAAATCAAACTGGGTCGCGCTAATATCCCCCTTGGCGACCTTAATGAAAAGAAGGCTGAGGCCATCTCCAATGTCAAGAGTTTTCTAGCCCGCATCCCGGGTTTTTCGGTGCGCAATTTCAGCATCAGCGGCGGGCGCATGAACTTCGACGGCACGCTTCCCGACAGCGTCTCCCGGGCCATCAAGAACAAATAGAACGCCGCCGCCGGGTTGCGCGGTTAATTGCGGCCCGTTATAATCAGTAATCAATATCATTAAGGAGGGTTGCAGGATGCCTGAACCGGGAACCGGTTGCGTACAACCTGTGAAGGGGCCCATAGTGGAGCCGGCTTCACCCCTGCCGGAACAGAATACAACCAGGGAGAATATAAAGATGACTGCTAGTGTCGGCAAACCCGCCCCCGACTTTGAAGCCTCGGCCTTTTTGGACGAGGGGTTCAAGAATCTCAAGCTTTCAGATTACAAAGGCCAGTGGGTAGTGCTGTGTTTTTACCCCGGTGATTTCACCTTCGTCTGACCGACTGAACTATCGGCAGTTGCCGTCAAATATCCCGAACTAAAGGCCCTGGGGGTTGAGGTTCTTTCGGTCAGCACTGACAGCCGCTTCAGCCATAAAATCTGGCAGGAGGTGGAGTTGTCCAAAATGGTCCCGGGAGGTGTTCCCTATCCGATGGTCTCCGATGCCGGAGGACGCATCGGCAGCGTGTACGGGGTTTATGATGCAGAAGCCGGGGTCAATATCCGCGGGCGCTTTATCATCGACCCTGACGGCATCATCCAGGCTATGGAAATCCTGACGCCGGCCGTCGGGCGCAATGTTTCAGAGCTTATGCGCCAGATTAAGGCCTTCCAGCATGTGCGCGCCAGCGGCGAAGTGATGCCTTCCGGCTGGCAGCCCGGCAAACCCACCCTCAAGCCCGGCCCGGCGCTGGTGGGCAAGGTGTGGCAGGTCTGGAAAACCGAAAACGCGTTCTAGATTCCGTTTTATCTCAGAAAATAAAACAGGAGGGCGCTAAACCCCTCCTGTTTTTTGTTGCATTTCCACATTTTTCAGAAGGCGGGCTTCCGGGCGCAGCCCGCGATTTGCATCAGGCTGACTTTTTCCCGGCTGAGGTAGGCTTCGATGCCGTCCAGTATTTCCAGCGCCGCCCCGGGGTTGATGAAAGTGGCCGTGCCGACCTCGACGGCGACGGCTCCGGCCATGATGAACTCCAGCGCGTCTTCGCCGCTCATTATTCCGCCTCCGCCGATGACCGGCATGCTTACCGCTCCGGCCACGGCATAGACCATAGCCAAAGCCACCGGTTTGACGGCGGGACCGGAAAGTCCGCCGGTAAGGTTGGCCAGTAGCGGGCGGCGTTTTTTGATGTCAATCGACATGCCTTTGAGCGTGTTTATCAGCGATATGGCATCCGCACCGGCCTCAGCCACCGCCAGCGCCACCGCTAAAACATCGCTCGTGTTGGGGGTAAGCTTGACGATAACCGGCAGGCTGGTAGCCTGCCTGACGGCGGCGGTGACGGCGGCCGCCAGGCGCGGGTCGGAACCGAACTCCATGCAGCCGGCGGCCACGTTGGGGCAACTGATGTTCACTTCCAGCCCGCTGACGCCGCCAACGCCGTCCAGGCGGCGGGCGATTTCAGCGTAATCCTCTACCGTGTCGGCGGCGATGTTGACGATGACCGGCACCTGCCACCCTGCCCAGCGCGGGGCTTCGTCGCGGATAAGCGCTTCGACGCCCATGTTTTGCAGCCCGATGGCGTTCAGCATGCCGCCGGGAGCCTCCGCCAGCCGGGGCTGGGGATTGCCGGCGCGGGGATGAAGGGTGGTGCCCTTGCAGATGATGGCTCCCAGGCGCTGGATATCCACCAGTTCGGCCAATTCGTGCCCGTAGCCGAAGGTGCCGGAAGCGGTGAGGACCGGGTTGGCCAGGAGCAGCCCGCGCCTGTTGCGCGGCGCCAGGTTGACGGTCATATCCGGTTTCTGATGCATTGCGGGCTAATTATAGACTTAGCCAGGAGCGGTGACAAATGGGGGGAGGTTTATCCGCAAATCTGGAATTGGATGATGACTATTTAAGAGTTATGAAGGTGGGAGAGTCTGGAGATGGCGCAGAGATATACGAGGTCTATTAGTTTTCAGGATAGCTTAAAATCTATAGGGCACCATTATCTATATGGTATTTGTCTTTTCACTAGCGTGCTTTAAAGTACGAGCAAGATATCGCTTTAGTGTTTTTACCGAAAGAACATCCATTGTTGAATTTAGTACATTTTAAACAAATATTAGTGTCTGATAGGTGTGGCTCAATGAACCCCTCCTTTG
>CAZPAL010000190.1:0-2365 GCA_964584525.1 uncultured Dehalococcoidales bacterium
TATCCAATCGCAGTTATTTCTTCAAGGGTACGAAGCCAAGTTCTTCCACAATGGCCTGGCCTTCCGCCGACAGCCCGTAAGCAATGAAGGCCTCGGCAATGCCGGAAGGCTGGCCGTCTGTATAGTAATAGAGGAAGCGGGAGACGGGATAGCTGCCGTCCAGCGCGGTAGCCACGCTGGGAGCGACTGCGGGGCTGCTCTCGGTCTTCTTTATGTTGAGCGTCTTGACCGCCGAGGTTACATAGCCCAACCCGGAGTAGAAGATAGCGTTGGCGTTCTGAGCCACTTGGGTGATGCCGACCTCGGTGGACGGCAGCATCTGCACCGCGCCGGCGTACTGCAGTTTGCTATCCTTGAGCTCAGGGACGAGAGCAAGCTGCACGACCTCTTCCAGGAAGTAGGCATAGGTGCCGGAGTTTGTGTCGCGCGAGAGCACCACAATGGGGGCATCGTTGCCGCCCAGTTCACGCCAGTTGGTGATTGTACCGGAGTAGATGTCCGAAAGCTGCTTGATGGTGAGGCTGTTCACCGGATTGGCCGGGTTGACCACCACCGACAGGGCGTCGATGGCCACCCTGGTTTCGACCACGGTCACGCCGTTAGCGGCAGCCTGGCTGATTTCGCTGGTCTTGATGGGGCGCGAGGACTGGCAGATGTCGGTCGTCTGGTTGATGAGGGCGGCGATGCCGACCCCGGAGCCCGGACCGCTGACCGAGATGCTGACGCCGGGATTGGCGGCCATGAAGTTCTCGGCCCAGATAGTGGTGATGGGGGTGACGGTGTTGGAGCCGGTGATATCCAGCATGCCGCTCAGACCATCGCCGGTAGTATTGCTGCCGGCGCAACCGGTCACCAGCAGCGCCGCCGCTGTCAGACCGACCAGCGCCAGCCTGGACACTCTCTTCAAAAACGAACCCATGATTTTGTACTCCTCCATTTTATTTTTTAGTTCCTTTACTCTGCTCATTGAGACTCTCATTTGCTGAAAACCGGCAGGCCGTTGGTCAGCCGTGCTTCCACCTGGCGTTCGTCCAGCACCTCGGCATGTTCGAACATGAAATGTAGCAGGGCTTCGGCGCTGGCGTTATTGGTGGCCAAGGGAACATCGTGCACGTCGCAAACGCGCAGCAGTGCCGAGATGTCCGGTTCGTGGGGCTGGGCGGTGAGCGGGTCACGCAGGAAGATGACGGCTTTTACGATGCCGGAGGCGACCAGCGCGCCTATCTGCTGGTCCCCGCCCAAGGGGCCGGAGTTGACCAGCGAAACGGCCAGACCGGTGCGTTCGCGCACCAGCATGCCGGTACTGCGGGTCGCTACCAGGGCTATGCCTGAAAGCTTTTGCCGGTGCCGCTCCGCCAGTTGCACCATTTCATCTTTTTTGCCGTCGTGGGCGACGAGGGCGATAGTCGTTCTTTCTGTGGTTTTCGTTCTTATCATGGTTTCAGCATAACAGGGAAAACTTAAGACAACATTAATACCGTGTTAAGGGCAGGTTAAATCTTTCCCCTCCGCCGGACGGGTTGGCAATCCCCGTCCGGCTGTGTTAATTTCATAGCAAGCAGGAGATGATACAATAAAGTACAGATTTCTGTGGCTGGCCAGCGGCCTGGTACTGCTGGCGAATACGGCAACGTTCCCTAACTACCGGGAGGGTGGTGGCCGGCAGCCACCTTTTCGTGACGGTGGGCACCATACTCTACCCTTTGGCGGCGCTGAGCGCCGTGACCGGAGCGCTCTGTCTGTGGGCATTCCTGCGCCGGCGCTGAAGGTCCGGGAATACAAAGGAGAGGCTTTCAAGCCTCTCCTTTGGGTTTTGATGAGTTGCCGGGGCACTAGCGGGGATAGACCGGGGTGCACCATTCCATGTATTCCGCCAGGTTGCCCTTGATAGCGTCGAAATAAAGCTCCTGGAGCCTGGCCGTGACCGGGCCCGCCTGGCAATCCGCGCCGATGGCGCGGTGGTCTATCTCCACTACCGGGGTGAGGTGAGCGGCCGTCCCGGTCAGGAAGCATTCGTCAGCGTTATAAAGCTCGGCCCGGTCGATGGAGCGTTCCACGGTCTCGATTCCCATCTGCTCGGCAGCCAGGCGGATGACGGCATCGCGGGTGATGCCTTTCAATATATTGTTGGTGGTGCCGGGGGTGTGTAATTTGCCGTTTATCACCAGGAATATATTCTCCCCGCTGCCCTCGGAGACATGGCCGTCCGGAGAAAGCAGAATGGCTTCGTCAAAACCGTTTTCCACGGCTTCGGTTTTAGCCAGCGCATTGTTTATGTAAACGCCGGTGGCTTTAATCTGCGGCGGGATGCTGTTGTCGTCCGGACGCCGCCAGGTGGAAACACCGCATTTACAGGTGTCCACAT
>CAZPAL010000191.1:0-2322 GCA_964584525.1 uncultured Dehalococcoidales bacterium
GATGAAACTGCCCATGTCGTCCGCCCACCACAACCCCTCCAGCGGCATCACCGGATAATCCACCGCCAACGACTTTTTGACGGAGAACTTGAGCGTATAGGCCGCCGGGTAAAGCGCCTCCATAGCCTGCATAGCGGCGAGGCCATCCGGGCTTCCCTCCCCGTCCACCGAAAGGAAGTTCATGGGCGGCACTTCCAGCAGCAGCGGCGCCTTCGCAGGCGGGTTGTAGAGGTGTTTCAGCTCTTTTTTGAGGTCCAGTTTTTCCATATCCGCTTCCCGAACTAACTACTCTCTGCTTCGTGGTCAGCCAGGTGTACCTCAACCGGCGCGCGCTCGAAGCCGGCCGCCTGAAAGAGCGCCCGCGGCTTCAGCCCTGCCAGCACGCCCACCAGCCGGTCGGGATAGATTTCCAGCCGGGTGTTGTAAAAGGTGGCAATTTCGTTGTAATAGCTCCTGGCCAGCGCGATACGCTGCTCGGTGGCGCTGAGTTCCTGCTGCAGCTTCAGGAAAGAGTCGCCGGCCTTTAGCTCCGGGTACTTTTCCCGCACCGCTATCAGACCGGCGGCCAGGCCGTGGCTTTCGGCGCCGGAGGCGGCGAACTCCTGCCGCAGCCCGGCTAGCAGCGCCTGCACCTCCGCCTCGTGGTCGGCGTAGCCTTCCACCGCCTGCACCAGGTTGGGGATGAGGTCGTGCCGCCGTTTAAGCTGCACGTCAATCTGGGACCAGCCCTGCCGCACCCGGTTCCCCAGCGTGATGAGGCTGTTGTAAGCCGTCCACAGCCAGCCCAGCCCGAAGACGGCCAGGTAGATGCCGCCCATGAAGGCGAAGCCCTGCCAGGGCGTCGGCAGGCCGAAGGCGGACTGCAAGCCCACCCCGCCCAGCGCCGGCACTGCCCCCAGCGCCAGCCAGAACCAGAACCAGGCCGCGTAGGAACCGGCAATCTGCTTTTCGCTGCGCATGGAGATTATAAACAGGGGGCATTTCTTGTCGGCGGCTATTTCCGCCGCCACCACGTCCTGCCGCTCGCGCGCCTGCCCGGTGACATACAGCACGGCGTGCAGGGGAACGGCCGTCTCCTTGAAGCGGCGCCGGTGATTAGTATTGGGCACCGCGCGCTCCGGGCCTTTGCCGTAATACAACTCGTCGCCCCGGCCCACGGTTTTATCGAAGATGGTGCGGTCGTGGATATTCGCCCCTTCCGGCAGGACGCGGATGACGCCCGTATCGTCCTTCAGGTAAAAAGGCGGCAGCTCCTTGCCGGCAGCCACCTGCGTCCAGCCGCTTTCCACGCGCATGCGCGTCCGGGTGTGCCCCCGGGCGTCCCGGTAGGTTTCATGCACGGTGCGCGACCAGTGCTCATCCACCTGCCAGCGGTAGAGAACGCAGCGCTCGCCGGCCAGGTAACTGATGAGCGGCGCTTCGCTCTCGGCGGTGCCTTTGAGTTCGGCCTGGCCGATGAAGACGCCCTGCGTTTTGGAGGTGGGCAGGTCGGCTATCAGGCGCCGGCGGCGCAGAACGGTGAAAGCGCCGAAAAGACAGCCCAGCCCCAGCGCCAGGCCGGCAAAAACAACGATGCTTGAACCCATAACGCGTCATTATACCGCCGCGGGCGCGTCCCGCGCCAGAACCGGACGCGGTTTGCTAACCGGGCGGTGCTTTGATATAATTTTGTGTTGTATTTTGCCCCCATCGTCTAGTGGACTAGGACAGCGGCCTTTCACGCCGTCAACAGGGATTCGAATTCCCTTGGGGGTATTCTAATTCCATTGGGCTTGCCCTATAATACCAGTGTGATAGGCAAGCCACGCACCAAAGCACTCAAAGCAGACCAGCTCAAGGGCGAACTCCAAGGCGATTTGGCCATCTATGAGCAGGTCGGCCTCTTCCAGAGGTCCGTCAATCCTAACACCGCTTACCGCTACCGCGGAGCGCTGCTCAGATACCAGGAATTCCTGGCGGGCAACCCTCCCAGCCTGGCCGCTACACTTGAATACCTGGCTCACCTCCGTAAAAACGAGTTCGACCCGGCCACCCTGCGCGTTTACCGAGCGGCCCTGTCCGGTTACCACGAATGGCGGGGCGAAGAACTCAAATTCAAAGTCAAGGTTCCCGATACTTCCGCCAAATATGTGCCCTGGGAAACGATTCAGGCGATGCTTAAACTGGCGACTGCCAAACCACATGATGAACTCATTCTGCGCTTTATGGCCAATGGAGGCCTGAGACGAGATGAAGTAGTAAACCTAAAAATCAGCAATATCGAGAAGGGCAGTCTGCGTTTTCATGGAAAAGGTGGCAAACAGCGGACCGTCCCCATGACCA
>CAZPAL010000192.1:0-2290 GCA_964584525.1 uncultured Dehalococcoidales bacterium
ATGCTGGTTGCCACCGGGCGGGGAAAGGAAATGGCCGAACAGGAACTGACTCCGCAGGATTATGAAAAAACTTTGCGCTGGGTCTGCGAGAAACAGCAGGAACTGGGAAGCCGGCTCTTTTTCAAGCCCACCGACGCTCCCCATTACCAACGCATAGCCCGTGAATGCGGGCTGGGGCTCTCCGGGGGGCATGGCTGTGCCGCCCGGCAAACCGGGTCGCACAGTGGTTTGAATGCCCATACACGCGGCTGCTTGGCTGGCACCGGCTTCTGCTTTATCTCCCATACCGGGCGCGTGCAGGGCTGCGGCTACCTGGATGTGGAAGCCGGACATATCCTGCGGGAGAGTTTTTCCGAGGTCTGGCAGCACTCCCCTCTCTTTACCGCCCTGCGCAACCCGGATAACCTCAAGGGCAAGTGCGGCCGGTGTGAATACAAACGCCTGTGCGGCGGATGCCGGGCGCGGGCCTATGAAGAGACCGGGGATTACCTCGAAGCGGAACCCTACTGTATCTATCAGCCGAAGGCTCCGCGCCGTGCATAGAGCGCGGCTCCCGCGTTTTTGTATTTTTCCCAAGGCGGAACCGTCCGGTTGATTGCTTCGTCTGCGTCCAACCCTCCTGCGGTGCGGGGCGGGCTTTCCCGTTATTACCTTTTACCCCGGCCCATCAAGATAATCTTTCTGGCAGCGCCGGTGGCCGCTACCGTCCTGTTTGTGCTGCACTGGTTTTCCATCCCTGTTTTTGGCAGCGTCATCGCCGGCACTTCGTATTATTACCTCATCTATGCCCTGCTGGGTTTCAACGTCTTCATGGGGCTGGGGGCAACCCGTCGGTTGAGCCGCCAGTCCCCTCCCTGGTATGACTATGTGCTGGCCTTTGCCCTGTGGGGGCTAATTATTTTCTTCCTGTTTAATTCCAATGAAGTCGCCTATCGCAACTGGGATGAACCGCCCAACGGCTGGATTTTCGCCGCCGCGGCAGCGGTGGGACTGCTCAGCATCGAGGCCGGGCGGCGCGTGGGAGGCTGGGGTTACGCCATCCTGCTGTTGGTAGCCATTCTTTACCCGCTGGTAGCCTCCCACCCCTGGCTGGCCGGCAACCTGGGCGGGGTTTTTTACGGGGTTTCCCTCCCCATCCAGAAGGTCATCGGCTCTTTCGCCTTCGGAGCGGACGGCATGCTGGGCGTTCCCGGACGCCTGCTGGGTGAAACCATCCTGGGTTTTTTCCTGTTTGCCGGCCTGGTGATGGGTATCGGCGGTGGGGATTTCTTCATGAAACTGGCCACCGCTTTAATGGGGCGGGTGCGCGGAGGGCAGGCCAAGGTGGCGGTGGTGGCCAGCGCCCTCTTCGGCAGCCTCACCGGTAGCCCGGTGGCCAATATAGCCGGCACGGGTTCCTTTACCATCCCGACCATGAAAAAAGCGGGCTATGAAGCGGAATATGCCGCCGCCGTCGAAGCCTGCGCCTCCACCGGCAGCGATACGGTGCCGCCGGTGCTGGGCGGGCTGGTGTTCCTGATGGTGGTGATGTTCGGGGTGGACTATGCCGATGTGGTCGTAGCCACGCTGATACCCTCGGCGCTGTTTTACCTGGGGCTGCTGGTTCAGGTGGATGGTCATGCGGCGCGCCATAACCTCAAGCCCTGCGCGGCTGAGTTGATTCCAAAATGGTGGAAGGTATTGGCGGAGGGCTGGTACTACATCGCTGGCTTGCTCATCCTGGTGTTCGGGCTGGTCTATATGCGCTGGGGGGCTATTACACCGGTATACGCTTCAGCCGCGGTGCTGGTACTCAAGCTGGCGCAGGGAAGCATCAAACACCTGTTTTCCCGGCCGGACGGCGGAAGCAGGGGAAATGCGGGCGCCCTGCTGAGCCGGGCCGGCAGGCAGTTGGAGGCGGGGCTGGTGCAAACCTCCGGCCTGATTAATTACGCGGTGGCTATTTTCATCGGCATGGGCTTTATCCTGGTAGGACTACTGAAAACCGGTGTGGCGATGGGGCTGACCAACTGGATGGTTAACGCCGGCGGCCATAACCTCTATGTAATCCTGTTTGCCTGCTGTATTTTTTCGGTGGTGATGGGATTGGGTGGCTTGCAGCGCACCGCCTATATACTGCTGGCTCTCATCGCCGTGCCGGCTCTGCTGGACATCAGCCGCACGCTGCCCGAATTCGCCGTTTATAACGGTCTCCCCCTGATAGGCTTGAATCTTTTCTTCATTTTTTATGCCACCCTGGGCGGCATCACCCCGCCGGTAGCGCTGCATGCCGTCATCGCGGCCAGCATTG
>CAZPAL010000193.1:0-2160 GCA_964584525.1 uncultured Dehalococcoidales bacterium
CGACAAATCACTGTGAAGGCAGTTTGTGCCGATTCCATTTGGAGCCAGGCTCCACTAGAAGGTGGCTTGACTTATATTATGGCAGTTCCATTTCGCTGATTGACAACAATTATTTCTTTTTCAGCCGGTTTAACCAAAAGCAATATCAGGGAGGCTATTAACGCCAGTGCCATCCCCCAAATAAATGTTGCCTCCGGGCTTATCTTGTCCCAGAGCAGCCCGGCGATGTAGCCTCCGGGCAGGGCTACCAGCCCTATGGCTGTATGAAATGTGCCGATGGCGGTTGCCCTCAAATCCTTGGGAGCGAAATCTGCCACGAAGGCCCTTTGCACGCCGTCGAACATGGCGAAAGATATGCCGTAGATGGCGAAAAACGGCAGGATACGGGCCAGGCTTGAGGCGTACATCAAACCCATGGATACCAGCGCGAATATCAGGTAGCTGGCCATCAGCACAGGCTTTCTGCCGATCTTATCGGACAGCATGCCCGCCGGGATGGAGGCAAGGACGTAAACTGCATAGAAAAACACGTACAGCAGAATGGCCGTATCATCCGCCAGGCCGATGTTCTTGGCGCGCAGCAACATGAAAGCGTAGCCGAAATGCCCCAGATAAAAAACCGAGGCAGCGGCGATTAACAGCCTTAAATTATTGGGTAACGCCCGAAAGTTAACCCTGATGGATGCCTTTTGCCTCGCCGGTTCAGGTTCTATGACCTTTCTTTCCCTGACGAAGAGAATGCATATTACAGCAATCACACCGGGCACCGCCGAGAGGATAAAAATATTCGTGTAACCCATCAGCGGTAATAGAAAGAACCCTAGCAGCGCCCCGATGACCGAGCCGATACCGTCCATCGCCCGGTGAAATCCGTAGGCCTTGCCGCGGTAACATCCCTCCACTGATTCGGCGACGATGGCGTCTTTGGGAGCAGTCCTCAGCCCTTTGCCGACCCTTTCTAACGAACGGAATAGCACCACCAGCGGCCAGGTAGTGGCCAGGGCAAAGAGCGGCTTGGTCACAGTGGAAAAGCCGTAGCCCAGCAGGATGAAGGGCTTGCGTTTCCTGGTTTTATCCGAAATGTATCCGGATACAACTTTTAGCAGCGATGAAACGGTTTCGGCAAGGCCTTCGCAGATGCCTACCGCAGATGCCCCGGAATTCAGAACGGTGACCATGTACAGGGGAATCAGGGGGAAGACCATCTGCGCGCCGACATCGGTAAACAGGCTGACCAGCCCCAGAACAAAGACGTTCCTCGTAATCCCTTTAAGGATATTAGTTTTGGCATCTTGCTTAATCATTCTGCTCACAATTTACACTGTACTAGTGGCTTTACCAAAGGCTACTTCCCGGACAAACGCAGTATAGTGTTTGACACCTCTGAAAATATCACTGGCATAATCGGCTTTGTTAACCAGCTTTGCGGCTCCTTTAGCAATCCCAGCCCCAGCGGGTACGAAAGGAATTATGTCCAGCACTATGGCCAGCCCCAAGGCTCCGGCGTTGCTCCATGAGGGTTCTTTGGCAAATTGATAGACGCTGTAGCCTATGGAAATCGCATCCCATATCCAATCCAGGAAATGCCCGCTAGGGTCATTGAGCTTGAGAGGGGGGCTGGCGACATAAGAGTAACGGTTAAGTAATTGCGGATGTAGGGGCGAGGGTGAATCGGGGTCGTTAAACTTGATTAGTTCTGATGCGTGGAAGCTACCTATATTCAGAAGAGCGCCTTTGCCTGTGCCGATAGCGGCGGAAACGTGCGTATCCGCACTGATAAACCTGCCAATACTCGGGTCATAGTACCTGGCGCCGTAGTAATAGAGGCCGGTTGAGTCCTGTCTTTGCCCCGTAAAGAGCCTGTCCGTGCCTGGGTCAGCCTGATTATTTCGTGATTCTCCATAGGGATAGTACCTGATGCTGGATATCCCGGGTCCGGAAGCAGATTGTTAAAGAACGAACGGGTTGAACCAACCCGCGCGCGTCAGGGTTTGACGGTTACTTCCCCGTAAACTGTAACGAAATTGCCGGTGCGCGTCAACCCGAAGAGGCTGGCTGGATCTACTTCCATAGCAGCCCTCATCGAGACCGTGTAAACACCCGGTTCAATAAAAACATGCGGGAAATGGAAGGGGGTGACCTCGTCTGGAAACATCATAA
>CAZPAL010000194.1:0-2126 GCA_964584525.1 uncultured Dehalococcoidales bacterium
CAGGGCATCGAATACATCTGCGATTGCCGCGATGCGGCCGGCGATGGGTATCTCCATCCCCTTCAGCCGATTGGGATAACCGCTGCCATCCCACTTCTCGTGATGGTAATGGGCTATGGTCTCTCCCAGACTGATGAATGCGGCGTCCGAGCCATGCAGGATTGAGGCGCCGATGACCGTATGCAGCTTCATAATTTCCCACTCCACCGGGTCGAGCTTGGTTGGTTTCAGCAATATAGCATCGGGTATGCCTATTTTGCCCAGATCATGCATGGGCGCTGCGTAGAGAATGGTTTCAACGATGCCTTCATCCATTCCCATATGGCGGGCAATGGCCGCGCAATAACGGCTCATGCGCTGGATATGCTCACCGGTTTCATGGTCCTTGTACTCGGAAGCCACGGACAGCCGGTAAATCGTCTCCAGCGAAGCCGTTTTCACCTTCTCGCAGGCAAACTCTAATTCCGTGGTTCTCTTAGATACCTCGGACTCCAGTTCCTGGCGGTAGTTACGCAGCAGGTCGTTATAATCCTTGACCTTGAGCAGGGATTTGACCCGGGCCACAAGCTCCACCTTTTCAAGCGGTTTGGTAAGAAAATCATCGCAACCGGATTCAATTCCTTTAACCCGGTCTTCAGTGTCCCGCAGTCCGGTCACCAATATAATCGGAAGCAGCCGGGTTTTTTCGTTTTGTCTGACCCGGCGGGTAACCTCAAAGCCATTCATACCGGGCATCATCACATCCAGCAGAATTAAATCGATTGGATTTATGGCAAGTTTTTCCAGAGCTTCTTCCCCGGTTGCCGCCCTGATAATTTCATATCCCTGCGGAACGAGGAAAGCCTCCAGCAGTTCAATATTCTGAGATTGGTCATCTACCGCCAGGATTACCTGTTTGCCTTCCGTATGACTGTGCTTTTTGGACATGACAACCAACTCAGTTCATAAAACCGCGGATTTCTTTGGCAAAGGTGCGCGTATTAATGGGCTTGCCTATAAAACCGCTGTTAGTTATGGTGTTTATTGCTTCCCTGCCTTCTGCCATTACGGAAGCGGTCACGAAAACAATGGGAATATAGCGTGTCGCTTTTTCCTGGCGTAATATTTTGGCAGCCTCTGTGCCGCGCATATCGGGAAGGCGCACGTCCATAACGATAATATCCGGTTTTTCCTTTCTGGCAATGGCAATTCCACCGGCAGCATTATCCGCGACAAATACCTCAAAGCCGGCAATCTCCAGCAAGTCTTTTTCCAGCGTCAGGTTGTTTGCGTTATCATCGACAACCAGTGCTTTTTTACCCATCTCTCTCCACCTTCGTGGATACGATAGGCAAGGTGAATCGAACTGACGTGCCTTGATTCAGCCCTTTTGATTCCAAAGAAAGTTCGCCGCCGTGCAATTCAACCAGCTTTCTGGAGAGCGGTAACCCGAGTCCCGTCCCCTCGGTCACCCGGGAATAGGGAGTATCGACGCGGAAAAAGCCCTCAAATATTTTCCCCATGTTTTCAGGCGCGATACCGATGCCTTCATCCCAGACCACTATTTCTATTTTGGAACTAATTTTCCTGGCTCGCAGGCCAATCTTCCCACCTTCTGGGGTAAACTTGACGGCGTTTGAGAGCAGGTTGTACAGTATCTCTTTCACCTTGAGCTCATCCACCTCGACATTCGACACATTCCGGGCTATTTCAATGTTCATTTCAAGTTTCTTTTTACTGACCATATCTGCCACCAGCATGGAAATTTCGTTTATCAGGCTTTTTATCGATAAGTTGGATAGTGACAACTGCATCTTGCCGGCTTCCACCTTAGCCATATCCAGAATCTGGTTTATCAAAAGCAACAGGTGCCTGCCGCTGGTCAAAACGTTATGAACATATTGCTTTTGCTTGGTATTGAGCGGTCCGAACGTTTCGTCGTACAACACCTCGGAGAAGCCGTTGATGGAATTGAGCGGGGTCCTGAGCTCATGCGACATGTTGGCCAGGAACTCCGATTTTACCCGGGCAGTGCGTTCCAGTTCGGCAGCCAGCTTCGTCAACTCTTCATGCGCTTTTTCGAGACCCTCCTCTATCTCCTTGCGTTCGGTGATATCCTCGATGGCCAGCAGGATGGTCCGTTCTTT
>CAZPAL010000195.1:0-2119 GCA_964584525.1 uncultured Dehalococcoidales bacterium
GCTGGCCGGTAATTTGAAGACCCCTGACGGAAAGAAAAAAGTTGACCTGAGCCATGTGTTCGAAGCGGTAGGCAGGGTATTGAAGAACCAGATGTCCGAGCAGGAACTGGAGCAGATGGTGGATGCTGCCTGTCCGGGATGCGGCAGTTGCTCGGGCATGTTTACGGCCAATACCATGAACTGCCTGACCGAAGCACTGGGAATGGCAATGCCCGGCAGCGGCACTATTCCGGCGGTGGACCCGCGCCGTCTGAAGCTGGCCTGGCGCAGCGGCGAACAGATTGTGAACCTGCTGGACGCGGGTTTGCTGCCGCGGGATATCATGACCGCGGGGGCTTTTGAAAATGCCTTCTCGGTGGATATGGCTCTGGGGGGAAGCACCAATTCCGTGCTGCATCTGACCGCCATCGCGGCAGAGGCTGGGGTGGAATTTCCGTTATCTAAAATAAACGCCGTCAGCGACCGGACTCCATGCCTGGCGAAAATCCGCCCTTCCGGAGAATACCACATCGAGGACCTGGACCGGGCCGGCGGCATCCCGGCTGTCATGAGACAAATCGAAAACTTGATAAATCTTGACTTGCCCACCGTAAGCTTGAAAAGTGTGGCTGGAGTCATATCTGCGGCGGAAGTATTAGACCCGGACGTAATACGCTCTATTGAAACCGCTTATTCGGACAAAGGGGGGCTGGCTATCCTATTCGGCAACCTGGCTCCCGACGGGGCGGTGGTCAAGCGCGCGGCGGTGGCTGCCGAGATGCTCACGCACCGCGGCCCGGCCCGAGTTTTCGATTCCGAGGACGAAGCCACCGCCGCCATCATGAACGGGCTAATCCAGCAGGGAGACGTGGTGGTGATTCGATACGAAGGTCCCAGAGGGGGTCCCGGCATGCGCGAAATGTTGACCCCCACTTCGTTGCTATCGGGGATGGGTATGGATAAACAGGTAGCCCTGATTACCGACGGGAGATTTTCGGGAGCCACCCGGGGTTCAGCTATCGGGCACGTCGCCCCTGAGGCTGCCGGCCGGGGGCCCATAGCAGCGCTTCAAGACGGGGACCTGATAAGTATCAACATTCCGGAATATCGCCTGGAAGTGGAATTGCCGGCGGGTGAGATTGAGAAAAGACTCTCCGCCCTGGGCGACTACCATCCGGCAGGGGTAACGGGATATCTCAAAAGATACGCAGAAAGAGTATCATCGGCCAGCAAGGGAGCCATATTTATCTAGGAGAACATGCCTATGAAGATGACCGGGTCTCAAATAGTGTGTGAAAGTCTGCTCAAGGAAGGCGTGGAGGTCGTTTTCGGCATTCTTGGCGGGCAGATTTTACCATTTTACGATACGTTGAGCCAGTATCCGGCTATACGGCATATTCTGGTCGGGCACGAGCAGGGGGCCGCGCATGCTGCCGAAGGATATGCCCGCGCCACCGGCAGGGTGGGCGTGTGTATCGCTACTTCCGGCCCCGGAGCGACCAACCTCGTAACCGGTATCGCGGATGCCTATATGGATTCAACTCCTCTGGTAGCCATAACCGGGCAGGTGGGGAGGAACTTCATCGGCAAAGACGCCTTTCAGGAAATCGATATCACCGGCATAACCCTGCCTATCACTAAGCATAATTATGTAGCTTCCGATGCCGCCAGCCTGGCGCGCACCATCAAAGAAGCCTTTCACCTGGCGCGCAGCGGTCGACCCGGGCCGGTACTGATTGACCTGCCGCGCGACGTTCAAGTTGAGCTGGCTGATTTTGTTTATCCCTCCCGCGTCGACCTGCCCGGTTACAAACCCACCACGCAAGGGCATTACGCCCAGATAAAAAAGGCAGCCAAGCTGATTATGGAATCCAAAAAGCCGGTCATCCTGGCCGGTCAAGGTGTGACCATATCCCGAGCCTGGGAGGAACTCAAGCACTTTGCTGAGAGTACCCAGATACCTGTTATCACCACCTTTCTGGGCATAAGCGCTTTTCCCGGCTCGCATTCCCTTTCGTATGGCTGGTTGGGCATGCACGGCATGGCGGCCGCTAATCTGGCGGTCAGCGATTCCGACCTTGTCATAGCGGTGGGTATGCGTTTTGATGACCGGGCCACGGCCAGGCTCAGCGGATTTGCC
>CAZPAL010000196.1:0-2108 GCA_964584525.1 uncultured Dehalococcoidales bacterium
GAACATAATCCGACCAGCTCCCAGCACATGAACATCATCAGCAGGTTATCGGCCAGCACCAGACCAAGCATCGCGAAGGCAAACAGTGCGATAAAGGTATAGTAGCGACGGTATCCGGGGTCGCCGTGCATGTAGCCGCGGGAATAAACCTGCACCATCAGGCTGACCACGCATACCACCAGCAGCATCACCACCGAGAGCGGCGTCAGGCTTAGCCCGAAGTCAATATTCAGGGAGCCTATGCTGAGCCAGTTGAAGCCGGAGGCGGCAATCTCGCTGCCGGCGCCTTCAAGCAGCGCCAGCAGCGCCCATACCGAAAGAGCCAGCGAGCCCAGCGTGGCGGCGATGACCACCGGGCTGGCTTTAGGCTTGTCCGGTGCATAGCTCAGCAGCAGGCTGACGGCGAAAGCCGCCAGCGGCAGAAGCCAGATCAGCCAGATGAATACCTGAGGTATGGTCGTTATGTGCATATCATTACCATTTCAACAGGTCGATGCGGGTGGCGTCTATGCCTTCAAAGTGCCGGTAGACGGCGATGATGATCGCCAGTCCCACCGTCACCTCGGCGGCCGCCACCACGATGCTGAAAATGCTGAAAACCTGCCCGGTCAGCGCTACCGGTGTGATGAAGCGTGAAAAAGCCACCAGGCTGACGTTGACTGCGTTCAGCATGAGCTCGATACACATCAAAATCACCACTGCGCTGCGGCGGCTGAGCGCGCCGTAGAGCCCGATGGCGAAAAGCAGCGCCGACAGAACCAGATAATGCTCAAGTCCGATAGTCATCATTTATTTTCCCTGGCGATACTGACGGCCCCAATGATGGTGGAGAGGATAATCAAGGCGGCTATTTCCACCAGCAGCACGAAACCCTGCGGGCCAAACAGCAGCGTCCCCAGCAGCGCGGCGGTGTCCTCCGGCGGGGCGAGCTGGCTGACGGGCCAGCTGGTGCTGACGGCGGCGAAGACAGCCACGGCCAGAAAGAAGGCGGACACCCCCAGGGCGGGAATGCGCATCCGGTTAGCCAGGTTGCCGTGCTCCACCTCGCGGGTAAGCATGATGGACAGAATGATGATGACGGCCACCGCGCCTACGTATATCAAAACCTGCACGGCGGCCAGAAAATCAGCGCTGAGTGTGATGAAAAGCCCCGCCACCGAAAGGAAGCACAGGATGAGGGCCAGCGCCGAACGGAAAACGCTGCGGAGCCCTACCACGGCCAGTCCGGAAAGGATGACCGTCGCGGCCAGCACCCAGAAAGCGATAGTCATGCCCATGATTTATTTGTCCCTGTCCAGCAGCAGTGTCTGCGGCGGCAGCCCCTCGTCCAGTTCAGGATGGTTGTAGGCACTGGGGCGGCGCACCTCCGGCGTTAAAAGCTGTTCTTTTTGTAGTGTTTGCTCCGCCAGGCGGTAGCTGCCGCGTTCATATTCATAACCCATATAGAGGGCGTTGAAGGGACAGGCTTCCACGCACAATCCGCAGTAGATGCACAGCCCGCCCTGGAGCTGGTAGCGGTTAACCTCATACTTCAAATCGCAGCGCAGGCAGCGGCCGGCTTCGCATGCGGTTGCTTCTTTGTCCCAGCCAATCTCCACACCATCGAAGGTATGCAGGCGGCGGTGGTGTTCAATAGCCAGTTTTTCGGGCCGGAAATCTTCCCCAGGGCCGCCTTCACGGGCAGGGACAACCTCCGGCCGCGCCAGTGTTTCATCGATTTTGCCAGAGCCTCCCAGGTATTTGTCGATAGCCGAGGCCGCCTGTCGTCCCTGGGCGATGGCCTCGATAACGGTGGCCGGCCCCAGCACGGCGTCACCGGCGGCGAAAATCCCGTCGCGAGCGGTCATCAGGCTGTCTTTGGAAACCTGGATACGGCTGCTCTTGTCGGTGGACAAACCGAACGAGGCAGGCACCAGCGGATTCTGGGAGATGGCAGCGATGATGTTATCCACTTCCACCTGGTATTCGCTGCCCTCGACAGGCTCGGGGCGGCGGCGGCCGGAAGCATCTTCCTCCCCCAGTTTCATGCGGATGCATTCCATCACCAGCCGCCCGCCCTGGTCGGTGACCCGGCTCGCGTACAGCGCTCCACGCTGGAGATCGCCGCC
>CAZPAL010000197.1:0-2089 GCA_964584525.1 uncultured Dehalococcoidales bacterium
GTGTGGGCGCTGGGCATGCCGCCGCTGCGGACAAAGAAATGTAGGTCAAGCCGCTTGTCCCGGACAACGCCGCCCACCACTTTGAGTGTCTGGGCGGTAAACCAGGCCACGAAGGAGATTACCAGTACCTGGTGCACATAACTCATGCCGGCCGGCCTCTATTTACTCCCGGCAGGTTGATACGGGACTGCCCCCGGCGGTTCTGCCAGTCTTTAAGGCAGCGCAGCCCGTCTTCGTCCGAGAGCACGTTCCAGTAACGGTAAGCATCCGATACGTAATAACGCGGCGCGTAGCCGGTTACCAGCGCCACTACCAGCACCGATAATTTTTCCACCTGCTTGACGGCCGCCGCCGAGGCGGTAGGAACGGCCACCACGATGGCTTTAGGTTTGCGCCGCCGTACGGATTCCACTGCCGCCATCATCGTGTAGCCCGATGCAAGCCCGTCATCCACGACGATGGCCACCTTGCCTGAAACGATGGAAAGCGGCCGCCCGCCGCGGTAGAGCAGGCTGCGCTGCTGGATATCCGAGCGCACTTTCTGCACCTGGTAGTTAATCTGGTGCTCGGTGAGGTTGATGCGCTGTAATACTTCCTGGTTGTAGATGGGTAGCCCGTCATCGGCGACGGCGCCGAAGCCACCTTCGGGCATGAGCGGGATGGGTAGCTTGCGTGATATGACCACATCCAGTTCCGAGCCCAGCGCCAGCGCCACCGACACGGCGATGGGCAGTCCCCCGTTGGGAATAGCCAGCACGATGGTATCTTCCCCTTTATACTGTCCCAGTTTGTCCGCCAACTGGCAGCCAGCGTCGCGGCGGTTGTCGAAAACCGCTTTTTGAATGGGAACATGCAGGCGTCTTTCTAACATCGCGAAATCCGTTCTTTAATTATTCTGACAACATCTAATAATATCCTCACCACAGGCTTCAAGCAAGGCAACCCTGTCAGCCGAATAGCCAGGTTGGTTGAGCTTCAGATAAAGCTTTAGCGCTTCCACAGGTGTTATGCTCTCCGCCGAAATACCGGGCGCGCGCGCCTGCGTTTCACGCTTGATAGTCTTGGTAACGGCAAAATAATAAGCCTCCCGCGCCGCCTGCCGGATGTCGGTTTCGCGCAGCAGTTCATCCGTTTCGCGCGGCAGGGTGAGTTCCAGCCGTACGATATTCCCCTGGACATCTTCGGCTCGTTCAGTCAGTATGTGCAGGACGGTCTCAGTCGGGAAAACATCGCCGGCGTTCAGTTCGACTTTGAGTGTGATGAAGCGTCGCCCGCCGGAAGGCACAAACTCATAGCTCACCTTATTCCCTGTTTCACATGGGGTGACGTCTACCGAGTAAAAACCCTTGACGGAGCCTTCGTCGCCAAAATCCAGGCTGTCCAGGCTGCCGGCATAAACCACCGGTGGGTCGGTGAGCAAAACCTGATGGTGGTGAATGTGTCCCAGCGCTACATAATCGAAAGCCTCGTCTGACACCGCCGAAGGCAGCAGCACCTGCTCCTGGCCGATGGTAACGCTGTCTTCGGACCCCGTGCGCGCTCCCTGCACCCATATATGAGCCGCCAGAATAGCCGGCAAGCCGGGTTTCACCTGCCCGGTATATTTCTGCAGGGTGGATGTCAAAGCCTCCTGCATTTTGGTGTTGAGTTCAGCCAGCGCCAGGTTTTTACGGTCCTCCCTGGAAAGCAGGTTAGCGCGCTTCAGCCATGGTAGCGCCACCACCTGAAGCGTGCCACCGGGAGTGCATATCTCGTAGAGACCGGGTTTGTCAGCCACAGTGACATACTCTATATCCAGAGTGTTAAAAATCTCGGCGCTCGAAGCCCTGCCCATAGCGTTGGGTAGATCGTGGTTGCCCACCAGTAAAAAGACGGGTACGCGCGCGTCTGAAAGCCTTTTGATGCGGCGCGCGAATTCCCGCTGCTGGGTCTGGCTGGGGTCGCGGCTCTTGTAAACGTCGCCGCAGAAGAGCACCAGGTCGGCGCGGTGTTGCAATGCGTAGTCCACCAGCCGGTCGAACGAGGCCAGGTAGTCAAGCAGGCGGCTGTTGAGCCCGCTTTCCGGGTCAATCCTGCCGTAGCTCTCCAC
>CAZPAL010000198.1:0-2078 GCA_964584525.1 uncultured Dehalococcoidales bacterium
GGAGAAGGAGCTGGCAAACGTTGAAAGCTAAAGATGTTCAGGCTATGAATGATGAGGAACTGGCTAAAAAGCTGGATGAGAAACGCCGCGCTCTGATGGATTTGCGCTTCAAGGCGGCCACCAGGCAGATAAAGAATCATCGCGAGATTCCGGCTGCCAGGAAAGATATTGCCAGACTCAATACCATAAAACGCCAGCGCGAAATAAGCCGGGGGCAGGGATAGAACGATGGAAACTACTAAACAGAAAAGCATGATGGGCATCGTGGTCAGTACCAGGATGAATAAGACGGTGGTAGTGGCAGTGGTGAAGACCAAGGAACACCGCCTTTACCACAAGACCTACAAGCAGGCGGTGAAGTATAAGGTTCACGACGAACTCAACCAGTGCAAGGTGGACGACAAGGTCCGTATCGTCGGGACGCGTCCGCTGTCGAAGGAAAAACACTGGCGGGTCGATGAGATTATTACTCGCGCCGAGGCTGTTGACGTCAAACCGGGCGAAGTAGCGTAAAGGGAAGCTGTTATGATTCAACCTTATACCAGACTGAACGTGGCCGATAATACCGGCGCCCGCCAGATAATGTGTATCGGCATACCCGGCGGCAGCCACCGCCGCAAGGCCCGGGTCGGCGATATCATTACCTGCGCGGTCAAAAAATCCACCCCCGAAGCGGTGGTTAAAAAGGGCGAGGTGGTGCAGGCGGTCATCGTACGCGTCAACGAACCCTACCGCCGCGCCGACGGGTCTTTCATCCGTTTCGACGACAATGCCGGAGTGATTTTGACCGATAAAAACAATCCTAAGGGCACGCGTATCTTCGGGCCGGTGGCCCGCGAACTGCGCGAGAAGAATTTTACCAAGATATTATCGCTGGCTCCCGAAGTACTCTAAAAGAATAGGCTGTTAGTATGAAGATTAAGAAAAATGATACCGTGCTGGTCATAGCCGGAAAAGACAAGGGGAAGCAGGGCAAGGTGCGTTTCGCCTATCCCAGCGCCGGGAAAATCATCGTCGAGGGAGTGAACATCATCAAGAAGCACGCCCGGGCGCGCGGACAGGCCCGCCAGGCCGGCATCATCGAGCGCGAAGCCATGCTTGACGCCTCGAATGTGATGTTGTTATGCCAGAAATGTTCCAAACCCACCCGCGTTTCCTACCGTTTACTGGATGACGGGAAAAAAGTGCGCTACTGCAAAGTGTGCCAGGAAGTGGTGGAATAACATGTTAAGGTTGAAAGAGAAGTATCGTAAGGAAGTGGTTCCGGCCCTTATCGAAAAGCAGGGCTACGCCAATGTTATGCAGGTTCCGAGCGTCAGCAAAATCGTGCTCAATATCGGTATCGGGGAGGCCATCACCAATACCAAGGCCCTGGACGCGGCGGTGGCGGACCTGACAGCTATCGCCGGGCAGCGCCCCATCACCATCCGTTCCAAGAAGTCGATTTCGGCCTTCAAGCTGCGCAAAGGCGATACCGTGGGCATCAAGGTGACCCTGCGCGGTGAGCGGATGTATGAATTCCTGGATAAACTGGTGAGCATCGTGCTGCCCCGCATACGCGAATTCGCCGGCGTCTCGAGCAAGGCCTGGGACGGGCGAGGCAACTATACCCTGGGGCTTAAAGACCAAACTGTATTTCCCGAGATTGAATACGACAAAATCGATAAGATGCGGGGTCTGGAAATCTGTATCAATACTACGGCTCCCAACGATGAAGAAGGCCGCCAGTTGCTGACGCTGCTGGGCATGCCGTTCGTAAAGGATTAGAGATAAAATGGCAAAAACATCAAAAATCGTCAAATCACAGCGCACGCCCAAATACAAGGTGCAGCAGCATAACCGCTGTAAAATCTGCGGGCGGCCCCGCGGTTACATGCGCATTTTCGGGCTGTGCCGGATCTGTTTCAGAGGTCTGGCTTTGACGGGGAATATCCCCGGGGTTCGCAAATCAAGCTGGTAAAAGAGGTTTATAAGGGAGAAGGGTATGTCTGTTTCTGACCCCATTGCCGATATGTTGACTCGCATCCGCAACGCGAATTTAGCGCGCCACGACAGCGTGCTGATGCCCGCTTCACGCA
>CAZPAL010000199.1:0-2037 GCA_964584525.1 uncultured Dehalococcoidales bacterium
CGCCGTAACCGCCCACCGTCGCCACGATGGGCGGCAGATTGGCGATGCTGCCGTAGCTGGAATCAGCAATCAGACGCCGGGCGGCCTCGACATCGAAGGTGAGCCCCAGCAGCCACTCATTGAAACCGGGCATCCCTTCCGGCAGCACCCCGTAGGCGGCGCTCTGCGTGCCGCGGAAAGCTATTTTTACGATTTTTTCCTTGTTCACCGCCATGCTGAAAGCCTGCCGGATGAGCGGGTCGTCGAAGGGCTCAGCCGTGCAGTTGAAACCCAGGTAGGTCAGGTCCAGCACCGGCGTGATGAGCAGTTCAGCCAGGAAAGGCCCCGCTTCATCCACCAGCCGGTCGTAGTATGACAGGTCAACTTCAGCCACATCCAGGTCACCCAGTTCGTACATATTCATGGGCACGCCCGCCCACAGGTGGAAGACCACCGAAGCAAGCCTTGCCTGCTCGCCGTAATAGAGCGGGTTGCGCTGCAGCACAAACTGCCGGCCGGGTTCCCAGCTATAAAAACGGAAGGGGCCGCTGCCGTTGGGGGTTTGCCACCAGGTCCGGCTGCCCTCCGCCTGTTCACGGTCCACCACAAAACTGGTGACGTAAGAAAGTTTGGACAGGAAGTAAGACCTGGGGCTCTTGAGTTCCACCTGCAGGGTATATGCGTCCAGCACTTCTACTCCTGAAAGGGCGGCGCTCATCCCGGACAGCATCTCGTCCGCGCCCGCGATGTCGCCCAGGTAGGTGGCAGCCGTCTGCGATGCAGTGGCCGGATTACACGCCCGCTCCCAGGAGTATTTGACGTCATCGGCCGTCAGGTGGCGCCCGTTCTGAAAAAAGGCGTCCCGGCGCAGGGTGAAGGTATAGGTTTTACCGTCCGGGCTGACCGTCCAGCTTTCGGCCAGGTCCGGCACCGGCATAAGCGTATCGTCCAGCCGCACCAGGCCGCTGAAAATCTGCAGGATGTAGTTGTTCGAGGTGCTGTCGCCGGCCAGGGCCGGGTCCAGCGTCAGCGGGTCTATGCCGTAGAGGTTGAGGAACCCCTGGCCGCCGATAGGGATGGTCAAGGTCTGGGTTTTATCGCCGCAGGCGCAGCCCGCCGGCAAAGCCAGCACAGCCAGCAATAACACCAGGCTTAATAGTTTCTTCATCAGCCCGCCCCCACTCCCAGGTACAACTGCCCGGCGTAGGCCAGCCACAGGCTGTTCAATTGCTCCATATCGAACCCGTAAACCTCCATCAAAGCGTCGTCATAATCGCTGCCGCCTTCAAAAACCGCCAGCAGCCCGGCCAGTTTGGCCTGCCCATGGACGGCTGAGAGGTAGTCCACCAGGCTGAAACTCTGGGCGTAGGCCAGGTAAGATTCATCCGCATTGGCCGAGAAGGGGCTGCACAGGCTGCGCACGCCGATGGCGCCGCCCTCTTGCAGCGCGTTGACCAGTGTCACCCTGAAACTGGATTCCAAAGCCCCCTCGGCATACATGGAAAGCCCCTCCACCAGCCAGTTGGGCAGCGAACCATAGGGGTTGCGCGTCATCTGGTGAGTCACCAGATGGGTGAGCTCATGCACCATAGCCCGCTCCCCCCACGCCAGGTTGACCTGGTTGATGCCGATGATGATGGTCGCATACGGCAGGTAGGCCGCCCCGCCCGTCCATTCCTGGGGGTAAATCATGGCCCCCTTGACGTCGCCGGAACCCGCGTAGACGTAGATTTTGACCGGGGCGGTCAGGTGGGCGCCGGTATCCGCTTCCAGCCTGGCCAGCCCCTCTCCGGCAGCTTCTATCAGCAGGTCCCCGAAGGCCTGGTTGCCCTCGTACCAGTAAAGCGTTATGTTATCCTCATGGACTGACTTCCACTGATAGCGGGTGTCATTAAAAACCACGGGCTTGGGGGTTGACTCCAGCCTCTGCCCGGCGGCATCGCTTATTATCCACCAGTAATTGACCACCGTGCCCGGAGGCAGACCGCCTGTCTGGCGCATGTCCATCACCCAGCGCACGCTGACGCGCTGCCCCGGCGTATAGACCGGTTTTATCTC
>CAZPAL010000200.1:0-2026 GCA_964584525.1 uncultured Dehalococcoidales bacterium
TTGGCACCTCGATGTCGGCTCGTCGCATCCTGGGGCTGGAGAAGGTCCCAAGGGTCCGGCTGTTCGCCGGTTAAAGCGGCACGCGAGCTGGGTTCAGACCGTCGTGAGACAGGTCGGTCTCTATCCGTGGTGGGCGTCCGGAGATTTGAGGGGGTTTTCCTGTAGTACGAGAGGATCCAGGAGAACAAACAGATGGTGTGCCAGTTGTTCCGCCAGGGGCATTGCTGGGTAGCCAAGTTTGGTGCGGATAAGTGCTGAAAGCATCTAAGTACGAAGCCGGCCCCAAGATTAGATCTCCCTTCCTCGCAAGAGGAGAAAGGCCGCAGGTAGACTACCTGCTTGATAGGCCACATGTGTAAGTGCGGTAACGCATTCAGCTGAGTGGTACTAATGGCCGAGGGCTTGACCTGTTTCAGACTTGATACTAGTTTTCCTTAGATTTTACCCAAGGCTTAATTTTAGCTAATAAAGTCTTCTGGTGGTTAGAGCAGCGTGGTCCCACCCGTTCCCATCCCGAACACGGAAGTGAAACGCGCTAGCGCAGACGATACTGGGGAGGCAACTTCCTGCGGAAAATATGCCACTGCCAGGAGGCTTTTTTAGTTTCTGATTAAGCCTTTTTTATTGGGCGGAAATCCCGGGTTTTAATCAGCTGGAGATTTTGGCGCTGACAAGGCGATTGACGCTGATGTTAGCCTCGGCGGCCTGGATTTGAAGCTTGCGGTGCACCTCAGGGGGAACACGCACCGTGAATTTGCCGGAATAATGCCTGGTAGCTATTGGTTGCGGGACTTCTTCCCCGGCGGATTGCATGTCCAGAATTGACTGCCGGACAGTGTCGCGAATACCCGCAAGCGCGGTTTCTTGAGTACCAGCCAGCCAGCTCAGGCTGGGGAACTCAGCGCACAGCCCTATGTATTCGCCGTCCTCTTCGGACCACGTTACGCGGTAAGTGTATTTATCGTTCATTTTAATCCTCCGTTTTTATCGATTGCTTTCAGAACCTGCCTCACCTGGTAGGCTTTCCCTTTTCCACCGTCGTCTTGAATGTTAATTCTGGGGTCGCCCGGCCAGGGTGTTTTATAGATGCGATGGCTGCCGCTTACGCGGGCCTTCCCGAAATAATGGTCACAGACCTGGCACAGGTCGTTAAATCTAACGTCTTTGGGATTATCCCTCATGCGCTTGATTATTGCCTGAATAGCCGTCACGAGTATATGGTATCAATAATGATACCATGTGTCAAGGGTTCTTTATCCTAGGAGTGTCGGGAGCCCCTCTTAGACTTTCAATTGTTGTTAGTTCGGTTAAGTGTGCTTCACCAGCACAACCCCGCCACCATATCGGCGTCCAGGCGCTTGATGAGCGCCGTCACCAGCAAAAGGGCGCGGTCGAAATCGTCACGGCGGATGATGGAGTTATGGCTGTGAGAATGGCGCGTGGGCAGCGCCACTACGATGGTCGGCACCCCGCTGCCGTGCAGGTGGATAACGCCGCCGTCGTAGCCGCCGAACTCCAGCGTGTCCAGTTGCAGCGGGATGTCGAGGGTTTTGGCTGTGTCAATAACCAGGTCGCGCAGCTTGAGGTTGGGAATCATGCGGGTGTCGAATACCACCAGGTTAGGCCCTCCCCCCAGCCGGGTGGCGGACTCGTCCGGCTTGATGCCGGGTACGTCGCCAATAGGCCCGATGTCCAGGATAATGGCTACGTCCGGCTTCACCGCCTCGACGCTGGTGGCTGCCCCGCGCAGCCCCACCTCTTCCTGCACTGTGCCCACTCCGAAAACGGTATTGGGGTGGGTTCCGCCGGCCAGCGCCTTCATCGTTTCAATCAGCAGGGCGCAGCCGCTGCGGTCGTCGAAAGCTTTGGCCATATAGGTTGGCTGCTTCACTGAAAGCACGGTGAATTCGCTTACCGGAATGACGGGGTCGCCGACCCTGACGCCGGTGGCCTCCGCGTCTTCTTTCGAGGTGGCGCCGATGTCAATATACATCTCTTTTTTATCGAAGGTTTTATTGCGTTCCTT
>CAZPAL010000201.1:0-1930 GCA_964584525.1 uncultured Dehalococcoidales bacterium
GATAAACTGGGCGGGCGCTTCGATGAGGAGTGTCCCGCCCAGCGAGGTTTAGATGAAAGCACTGGAAGCACGAATGACGCCAACCGGTGCCGGCCTCTTGTTTAGAGGCCGGCGGCGGGTTTTTGAGCGCCTGATAGAAGGCTTTGTTCTGGCTAACGGCGTGCTGGCGGTGGTTGTGCTGGTCGGGGTGCTGGCGGTGCTGCTGCAGCAGGGGCTGCCGGCTTTCTGGGAAAACTCCATTACGGAGTTTCTTTTCGGCACCCGCTGGTATCCTCTTTCCGACCCGCCGGTGCTGGGTATCGCCTCGTTCTTCGTGGCCACGCTGTGGGTTACCGCCGTTTCCACCTTTCTCGCCGTTCCGATAGGCGTAGGAGCTGCCCTGTATCTGTCGGAGGTGGCCTCCCGGCGCGTGGCGGAAGTGGTCAAACCCTTGGTCGAACTGCTCTCGGGATTTCCCTCGGTGGTAATCGGGTTCATCGGACTTTCTTTGCTGTCTCCTTGGGTGCAGTCGGTGCTGGGTCTCAACACCGGCCTGACCGGTCTTACCGCCGGCATCATGCTGTCGCTCATGAGCCTGCCGATAATCATAAGTGTCTCGGAAGACGCCTTGAGGGCCGTGCCGGACGAATTCCGCCGCGCAGCCTACGCGCTGGGATGTACGCGCTGGGAAGTCATCCGGCATGTAGCCCTGCCCTCGGCGCTTTCGGGCATCTCGGCGGCCGTCATGCTGGGTGTCGGCCGCGCGATAGGTGAAACCATGACCGTTTTGATGGTTGCCGGTGGTGCCCTGGCTATGCCGGTTTCGCCAACCAGCCCCATGATGCCGCTGACCGCGGCCATTGCCTCGGGTATCGGCAACGCGGTACGCGGCGGCCCCCAGTACCACGCTCTGTTCGCCATCGGACTGATTCTCTTTTTTCTGACACTGGGGGTCAATTTCATCGCCAGCCGGGTTCTGGAAGCCCAGCGGCGCAAATTCGCGGGATGATGCGCATGGAATCGAGTAATCTACGTTCACGTCTCGTCACCCAGCGCCTGGCTCTGACGCTGCTGGCTGCCGCGCTGCTGCTGGTTGTGCTGCCCGTCATTTTTATCCTGATTTACATGCTGGCTAACGGCTATAGCGTTTTAAGCTGGGAATTCCTCACCCAGGCGCCCTCCCAGGCCGGCAAGGCCGGCGGAATATTCCCGGCTATCGTGGGCACGTTCTATCTGATGGTGGGAACCATCATTTTTGCGCTGCCCATCGGCGTACTGGCCGGAATCTACCTGAGTGAATACGCCCGCGACCACTGGCTTACCCGGCTCATCAACCTGGCTATCCTCAACCTGGCGGGGGTGCCCAGCATCGTTTTCGGCCTTTTTGGCCTCAGCGTTTTCGTGCTCGCGCTTGATCTGGGGATGTCGCTGCTGGCGGCCAGCCTGACATTGGCAGCCCAAGCCCTGGCCATGACCATCACCACTTCCCGCGAAGCCATCATAGCCGTACCCAGGGAATTACGTGAGGGCAGTCTGGCCATCGGAGTTTCCAAGTGGCAGACCATTCGCCATCTGGTCCTGCCGCAATCGTGGCCGGGTATCCTGACCGGAGCTATCCTGGCCATGAGCCGTGCCGCCGGTGAAACCGCTCCTATCCTGGTGGTGGGGGCCGCTTTCCTGGTTCCGCGCCTGCCGACCTCGCCGCTCGACCGTTTCATGGCCTTGCCTTATCATCTCTACACCGTCTCGGCCCATGTTCCCGGCATGCCCAAAGAGGTGATGTGGGGGGTGGCTATCGTGCTGGTGGCTATGGTGCTCGTTTTCAACATCCTGGTGACTATCGTACGCTGGAGAACACGCAAGAGGTATTGAGAATGGATATTACAACCGTATTGAAAGATAGGGGCGGGGCGCAGGACAGCTGCCCGTTGGAAGGGGGCAAACTACGCGC
>CAZPAL010000202.1:0-1905 GCA_964584525.1 uncultured Dehalococcoidales bacterium
GTGTTGGGTGTGTTTGGTTTTTTTTGTTTATGCTTGCTGGCCTGGAGTGAAGAGGACGGCCCGATGCAGGTCGAGCCCCCCTTTTCAATTTCGGCGGTCCAGCTTCCCGGCAATTCCAGCAGCCTGATGGTGTGTCCGGTGGGCGCGGTGTCGAAGATGACCACGTCGTACTGCGGGTCGTCCATGAATTCAATGAACTTGTCGAAGGCAGCCACCTCTTCCACGCAGGGGCTTTTCATCTGTTCCTTGATGATTTCAAGCTGGCGGTCATCCAGGATGTCCCTGGCGGGTGCGATGGCCCGTTCCCGGTATTCCTCCGAAGATGCATCGGGGTCTATCTCGATGCAGGACAGGTCCCGAACTCCGGTGATGGGGGTCACGCGGTGGCCGATGGTCTGGCCGAAGATGTCGCTCAGGTTGGGGGCCGGGTCGGTGGTAACGAGCAGTGTTTTGTAACCCGCGCCGGCCAGCCAGACGGCGGTGGCGCAGCTCATGGTGCTCTTGCCGACTCCTCCCTTGCCGGAGAAGAATATGAATCTGGTGTTCCCATCCCGGGGGAGGATGTAATCCTTTATCATGGCCGCTCCTTGGATGTCGTTAGATCTTGAAATTAGAAAGGGCGGTCAAAGACAGGAACCAGAATCCAAGCGCTATCAGGAAGACGCCGGATACGATGCGCAGCGGCTTGTCTATCCTGGCCATGATTTTGGTCGCCTTGCCCATGCCCACGCCCAGCATGACGGCCACCAGCGGGAAGACGAATCCCAGCGCGAACAGGACCAGTATGATGGTGCCCTGCAGCGTATCGCCGCGCAGCGCGGCCAGGCTGAGCACGATAGGCAGCTGTAACGGGGAACAGGCGGTGGCGCATCCGGCCGTCGCCAGTCCAACCGAAAGTCCTATCAGGATGGAACCAAAGGCCCCGCTGGGCAGTTTTTCAGCGGCGATTTTGAATGTGGGCAGCCGGAAAGGCAGCATGTCCAGGGCGGTCAACCCGATGAAGATGGCTACCACCCCCACCACTTTTTGCGCATAGAATCCGATGCTGCCGGTTGAACCGAGCAGGTTGCCGCCAAAAGAACTGGCCAACGCCCCCAAGGCCGCCAGCGCAATCACCGAGGAAAGAAAAAAGGAGGCTACGGAAACCAGCAGCTTTCGCCGCCCGCCGCCCTTTTCCGTCCCTGCGTAGCCGACGATGACCAACATGGCGGGAAGCCCGCCGCAGGCGGCGGTGGTGGCTGCCGATGACAGGCCGAACATAAAAGCTGCCGCCAGCACTATCATCCCGAATTCGTCACCCTTCAGGATTTGGGATATCCAAGCATCCATAACTCTACTCCTAGCCTCTACCTGAGGTATTTTCTGGAAAGATAGATGTCGTAGATTTTATCCGCAGTGAGGTCCGCCCGGATGGTCGCTCCGTAAAGCGAACTCTCCCGGCCCTCCCCCAGCAACCTGACATACACCACCGGATAGCTGTTGGCTTCGTTAACGGACAGCATGAACAGGCCGACGTAAATCCTGTCGGTGTCGCGTATCCTGGTGGCGGCCTGGACGGCAATCGCAGCGGCCATGGCGTTAAGAGAGGCATCGTTTGAGGGGGTTATAACCACCACCAGGTCGTTGTTGGATTGCAGAGCCTCCTGCTGGCTGGCGATAGGCCAGATTGTGTCTCCGGTCAGCGTCGGAACAGGTTTTTCGGCGGCCGGCTCCCTATTCTGCTTTGCTTCGAAGGCGAGAATGGAGTTGGTGCCCAGGGCGATGGCTGCTATCGTTATCAGCGCCACCACCGCCGTTTTCCAGTGTTTTTCCAGAAACGTAGCCTTTCCGGCGGGTGTCTGCTCGCTCATCACCTTGCTCCCTCAAACCTGGGGCGTCAGCCCCTTGTTGATAAAAATGATAACC
>CAZPAL010000203.1:0-1877 GCA_964584525.1 uncultured Dehalococcoidales bacterium
CGGCGGCATGCCTATCACGCCGAAAACCGGGCCGTTTGATGTTTCAATGCGCACCCGCTGCGCCGGCAGGTGCTGGTTGGGCCAGCCGCCCAGCGGCAGGAATTTGATGAAGCCCTCCTTGGTAATCATCTTAACCATAAATCCTATTTCGTCCATGTGCGCGGCCAGCATGACGCGCGGGGATGCGCCGGTGCCCTGCTGCCGGCAGATTATGCTGCCGGTTTTATCGCGGGATATTTCCCCCAGTTTAGCCAGATGCCGTTCCATGATGGCGGCCACGCCGCCTTCGTAGCCCGACACCCCGGACGCTTCGGTGAGTTCTTTTAACAGCCGTTCGATTTTATCCATCAAAGCCCCCTGATTTGTTTGGGGCATTATAGCACCCGGGTCTGTGAATTACCTGCGGAGAATGGGATTGCCACAGCCTTTTTACGGCTTCGCACTGACAGATGGGATTTGACACCCCCTCGCCCCCGGGGCTAGAGTATTCATTAATTTTACGAATCCACCTTTGAAAGGGGTTAAAAGATGTATTGTCCCCAGTGTGGCAAGGAGATTTCAGCGCAGGATACCTTCTGTCCAATTTGCGGAGCCCACCAGGCGCCCGGCCAGCCCTCCGTCCAAACGGCCTATCAGGGAAACCCGGAACTCAAATCGAAACTGGTAGCCGGGCTGCTGGGTATATTCGTGGGGGAACTGGGCATTCACCGCTTCTACCTGGGCTACACCGGCATCGGCATCGCCCAGATACTGGTCACCATTTTTACCTTCGGCATCGGCGGGTTGTGGGGTTTTATCGAGGGCATCCTCATCCTGACCGGCAGCTTTAAAAAAGACGCCCAGGGACGGCCTCTCAAGGATTAAAATTCCCCCCTCCGTGCCTGAATCTTTGACGCCTGGAGGCACTTGGGCTATAATGGTGTAAGCCTGCAAAAGCTTCGCAGGCTTCCGAGGAGAGTCTTATGGCAAGTCGTTTTGACAAATTTTCCGAAAGAGCCCGCCGTGTACTAAGCCTCGCCCAGGAAGAAGCCCAGCGCCTCAATCACAACTACATCGGCACGGAGCACATCCTGCTGGGTCTGGTCAAAGAGGAGGAAGGCGTGGCCGCCCGCGTTCTCATCAATATGGGCGTCAGCCTGCCCAAAATGCGTTCGGCGGTTGAGTACGTCATCGGTTCCGGCGAAAAAGGGCATACCGGAGCCGGCCTCACCGTGCGCGCCAAGCGCGTCATTGAACTGGCTATCGACGAAGCCCGCCAGATGGGGCATAACTATATCGGCACCGAACACCTGCTGCTGGGGCTGCTGCGCGAAAACGAAGGCGTGGCCTCCGGCGTGCTGGACAGCTTCAGCGTCACCCTGGAAAGGGCGCGCGCCGAGATAACGCGTTTTCTATCCCAGACCGCCAACCGCTCGCGCCTGGCCAAATCGGCCAGCAAAACCCCCACCCTGGACGCGGTCTCCCGCGACCTTACCGCCGAAGCGCGGGCCGGCAAGCTGGACCCGGTCATCGGGCGCGATAAAGAGATGGAACGCGTCATCCAGATACTTTCACGCCGCACCAAGAACAACCCCGCCCTCATCGGCGAACCCGGTGTGGGCAAGACGGCCATCGTGGAAGGGCTGGCGCAGCGCATCGTGGCCGGGGATATCTTTGAAACCCTGGAAGGCAAGCGCCTGATAGCGCTGGATATGGCCGGGCTGGTAGCCGGCACCAAGTACCGCGGCGAGTTCGAAGAACGCCTCAAGAAGGTGCTGGAAGAGCTCAAGGCCGCCGGCAACTGCGTGCTGTTCATAGACGAATTTCATACCATCGTGGGGGCCGGGGCGGCGGAGGGGGCGGTTGACGCCTCCAATATCCTCAAGCCGCCGCTGGCG
>CAZPAL010000204.1:0-1871 GCA_964584525.1 uncultured Dehalococcoidales bacterium
ATCAAAACCGATGAAGATGGAAAAACCAACGTCTACTGGCTTTTCGCCGCCGGCGACTGTGCCAGCGGCCCGGCCAGCATCGTAGAAGCCATGGCTGCCGGTAAAAGGGCCGCTCTAAGCGTGGACCGCCACCTTTCCAAAAACAATACCCCTGAGCCCGAGAGCCAGGCCGTCGACCGCCTGCTGCACGAGACGTTCCTGAGCCAGAAACGCGGCGGGGTAAAGCCGGCACAGGCAGCCAGGCGCCACCCCCGCACGCTTCCGATTGAGGACCGCCTGGCGGGTTTCGATGAAGTGGAGAAATGCTTCGATATGAAAACCGCTTCCGCTGAGGCCAACCGGTGCTTGCGCTGTTACCGCGTAATCGTGATGGTGAGGAAATAACGACATGCTTAAGCTGACAATCAATGACAAAACGATTGAGGTGGCCGAAGGAACCACGATTCTGGCTGCCGCCGCCCAGGCAGGAGTGGCTATTCCCACGCTGTGCCACAACGAGGAACTGACGCCTGCCGGGGCTTGCCGCATATGCGTGGTAGAGATGGAAAAGGCGGGTTCTGCGGCGGAATTGGTGACAGCCTGCACTTACCCGGCCGTCGAAGGCATGGTGGTGCGGAGTGCCTCCCCGAGGGCATTGGAAGCCCGCAAACTGGCGGTGGAGCTGCTGCTGGCGCTCAAGCCTCATTCCGCCGCGCTGGCCAAAATCGCCGAATCCCTGGGGATGGGTGAACCCCGTTTTGAACTGCCACCGCAGGAATGCATACTCTGCCAGCTCTGCACCCGTTCCTGCCAGGAAGTAGTAGGTGTGAACGCCATCACGTTCGTCGCCCGCGGCCGCGAAAGAGAGAATGCCGACGCCCGGGTAGTTTGGTCCGACGAGCGCTGTATCGCCTGCGGGTCATGTGCCTATATTTGTCCGACCAAAGCCGTAACTCTGGAGGATAACGGCGGGCTGCGCGTGCTGAACACACCCAGCGGCCGGATAGAATTCAAACTCAAAGCCTGCACCAGATGCGGCAGCTACTACGCGCCCGAGAAGCAACTTGAGTACATGTCACGCGCATCCGGCATCCCGCTCGATAAATTTGACCTGTGTCTGGATTGCCGCGATTAGCTGATTGACCGGCCTCAGCCTGGTCGTTATACTGGCTTATACGGGGCGTGGCGCAGTTTGGCTAGCGCGCAGCGTTTGGGACGCTGAGGCCGGAGGTTCAAATCCTCTCGCCCCGATTGTCCGCTCCCCCTGAACCGGAGTAAACCCATGGCGGAACTGAGCGAATACCAGCGTAAAAGAAAAGCGGGGGAGACCCCCGAACCGCCCGCGCGGCCCGGCCAAATCGGCGGCTCGCGTTTCGTAGTGCAACGCCACCAGTCAAGCCACCTGCATTACGATTTCAGGCTTGAAATGGAGGGAGTGCTCAAGAGCTGGGCCGTCCCAAAAGGGCCTCCCTCGGAGCCGGGCGAACGGCGGCTGGCCGTTCAGGTCGAAGACCACCCGGTGGACTACATCACCTTTTCGGGAACGATTCCGGAGGGACAGTACGGCGCCGGTACGGTAGAAATCTGGGACATGGGGGATTTCAGCCTGGACAAGCAAACAGACAATGAGATTGAATTCGTGCTCAAAGGGCAAAAACTGCAGGGCAGGTTCCTGCTTGTTCATACCGGCGGCAAGAACTGGCTGTTTTTAAAGCGCAAAAGCGAGTAAAGGCGGAGGGATTGAAATGACGACAACTAATATCAGGCTGGTGGTAAACGAAAAAACAATCGTGTTGGATAAATTCACCTCATCATTTGTAGCCGGCGTGGTGAGCGGAATTTATCCAACACGATTGTTTTTTCGTACACCACCACCCAAACACACCCAACAC
>CAZPAL010000205.1:0-1829 GCA_964584525.1 uncultured Dehalococcoidales bacterium
ACCCGGGGGGCTGCGGCCGTGCCGGTTTTTTTACATATCAGACTGCCCAGCCTGTCCTGGGAGATTTCTCCCAGCGGCTCCAGGTGCCTGCGCAGGACAGCGCGGATGCCGTCCTCGTAACCGGATACGCCGTCGGCCTCGGTAAGTTCCTTGAGCAGGGTTTCGATTTTATCCATGCCATTCCTTTCTGATTTTCAGCCCTTTAGAGCAGTATATTCTACTGCGGGTGGTAATAAAAGAGGGGCTTGGGAACCTCACCCCCTGCCCCCTCTCCAGCGTATACCCTGTGTCATGCTGGAAGCACGACGAATGGCTGAAGCATCCGGGAAGGGACTTTTTGGATACCTGCCTTCTCTGGTACGAAGGGACACAGGGGAATCGTTACCCGGAAAATTTCCAGTCCACCAGCCGGGAAAGCACGGCCATGCCGTCATGCGGCATGCCGGCGAAAAGACGGTCGCACTCCCCCAGCGGCAGCACCCCGGACAACCCGCGCGCCAGCATGCGGTCCGCCAGTTCCAGCCTGCGCTGGCGGGGATAGACACCGGCTACCGAAACGCCTGGATGCAGGTATGACAGGGCGCTAGACAAATTGTCCACAGGGCGCACCACCAACAGCCGGCTGCGCGGGTGCTCCAGCAGGTCGAATTCACCCTCAACCACCACCGCCCCGGAGCTGTACTCGCCCCCGGCGTCATGGTTGATAAACCAGTCAGCCAAGCTGTATCGGCCACGCTGCAAGCGCCTGATGCGTCCCCGCGTTTCGGGGCGGATGAAATGCGGCAGGCGGATGTCCCATTTTTCCAGCTCCCGGCGCACGGCTTCGGCATATAGGCGGGCATCGTCCAGGCTGCCTTCCACATAATGCACGAGCGCGGCGCTGCAGGATTGCTGGTTGTCTATCAGGCTGTCGCGCACTGCCCGGCCCGCCGCCGCCGGCAAATCGCTGAAAGCTTCGCGCCCCACCAGGCTGACACCGTAGCGGGGGTTGAGTACCACCACCTGGGTATAGAGCGCACGGGAAGTCACCGATCTCACTGTTTCAGGAGAACCCCAGACCACCACCCGCTCGAACGCACCGGGTTGAAACAAGCGCTCCTCGATTTGCCGGTCGCCGCCCTGCCAGTACGCCAGCGAAAGGTGATGGGTAACAGGGTGCTGCGGGCGGGCTGCCGCCGCTGCCAGGGCCAAAAGCGCGCCCGGCAGGAGGGCCTCCGAGGGCATCTTGACCGCCGCCGCTGATTTGACCAGCATGGCGCGCAGAGCGGAAATGACGGGCACCCCCGGCGCGTTACCGGCGGTGATGTGCAACTGCCGGGTGGGCATGGCCCGCAGCCGGGTAACGGGCGGGGCGCCCCCCTGAGCCGGTCGACCGGCTTCGTCCAGGCCGGTGCCAGCCATGATTCTGCCCGGAACCTCCACCCAGCCGTCCAGGAAGCTCCCTCCCGGCTGTTGCCAGAGCGACAGTTCGGCGTCTATCATGGCGCGTGCCTCCCGGGTATCGAACAGCACGCCCAGGTTCTTGAACCACATGGACAACATTTTTTCTGGAATTTCGGAAGTGAGATTCATAACATCCCGCACGCGCCCGCAAAGCGCGGAGTTGCGGCATAATTCGCCGTACAACGCACCGATGTAATCCAGAATCTCCGCCACCGGCAGGCTGTAGAGGGAAGCCAAGGCATCGTAATCATCCTCTATCAGGTCTTCAGCCCGAAGCGTAGGCATGACATAATACAAATATTGGTCGCTGTATCGCAGGCTGGCGCGGTCGATTACCGGCAGGCGCAGGAGCTGGGCCTGTGGTAATTTTACATAATCAAGGCCTC
>CAZPAL010000206.1:0-1700 GCA_964584525.1 uncultured Dehalococcoidales bacterium
GCTTTGCCAAGAATCAGGGTCACGAGGTGGACATCCGGGATGAAGGCGGGGGTGTGTTTCGTCTTAACATAACGGTTAATCCGGCCATGAAGAAAAAAGAAACGGGTACGGCTGCGGCGGCATCTGCCGGCGGGGGCTTCTCGGTTTTTATCACCACTGACCAGCTGGGGGTAGGTGACGAACAGTTAGGCGCTATTTTGATGAAAGCCTTTTTGAATACCCTGGGCGATTCGGAGCCGAAGCCCCGCGAGGTTATATTTATCAACAACGGGGTCAAGCTGGCTTGTGAAGGTTCCGAAGTGCTGGACAGCCTGGAAGCCCTGAAAAAACTGGGCGTGGAAATATATGTGTGCGGCACCTGCCTGAATTATTACGGCATACTGGAAACGCTGAAATATGGCATAGTCAGCAACATGTATGAAATCGTCAACCTGCTGCTCGATACGCCCAAAGTGATAAAGATTTAGAGCATAACTGAAAGTTTACCCAAAGCCCCTCCAAAAGGGGGGCTTTGTTTTTAGTAACCCGGGCGGCTAATTTGAACGGTGATTGACGGCGCGCCCGTCCGCATCCAGCGCGGCATCCCATACGGCTTCGGAAAGGGTGGGGTGGGCATGGATGGTTTGTTCGATATCGGCCAGCGTGGCGCCCATGCGCAGCGCGAGTACGCCTTCCGCAATCAGCGAGGCGGCATCGGGTCCCAGGATGTGCATTCCCAGCAGGCGGCCGTTTTCGGCATCGGCCACCAATTTTACCAGCCCGCGCCGCTCGCCCCTGATTCCAGCCGCAGCCGTGGCCGCGAAGGGTGAACGCCCGCACTTGACGCGGTAACCCTGGGCTCTGGCCTGCTCCTCGGTCAACCCGACCGCAGCCAGTTCCGGGCGGCTGAAAACACAGCGGGGCACCGCCGTGTAATCCATCACCGAATCCAGTCCCATGGCATTTTCGGCGGCTGTTTTTCCCTGCATCACGGCCACATGCGCCAGCATATTTTTGCCGGTGACGTCACCGGCGGCGAAAATGGCGGGGATACTGGTGCACATGCGGGCGTCGGTGACGATACCGCGGGGGTTGAAGGATACTCCAGAGCAGGATAGCGATGCTTCATCCAGGCGGGGAACATGGCCGATACCCAGGGCGACGGCTTCGCTTTCCAGCGTCAATTCCGCTCCCGCGCGCACCAGGCTGACACGTGTCGAGTTGCCACTATTTATCAGAGCGGTCACTTCGGTCCCGGTATAGACGGTTACTCCGTTTCGTATCAGTGAGCGCTCAAGCATCATAGTCAATTCGGGGTCCTCGGCCGGCAGGATGCGGGGCATGATTTCCACCAGGCTTACCCGGCAGCCCAGCTGCGAGAAAATATGAGCGTATTCCACTCCCACCGCTCCCCCCCCGATTATAATCAAGCTCTCAGGCAGCTCTGCCAGGCTGAGCAGGGTGTCCGGGAACACCACGCCGGCGGAGGCCGCGCCGGGGACATCAAGGCGCCTGGGCACCGACCCGCCGGCGAGGATGATGCGGTCTGTTTTGAGGACGCGTGCTCCGGCAGCGGAACGGACCGTCACCTCCGCCGGGTTAGTAATTTCAGCCCTGCCGTTCACAATTTCGATGCCGTTGGAACAGAGCAACCCATGCAAACCAGTGCCCAGATTGGAGATGAATTCCGATTTGCGCTTGACCAAAGTGTGCCAGTCAGC
>CAZPAL010000207.1:0-1651 GCA_964584525.1 uncultured Dehalococcoidales bacterium
CACCCCGCCAAGAGCGAGGTTAAATTCCGCGATGAATCCCAGGTATTCGATTCGATACAAAAAAGCGTCCGCCGGACGCTGGTGCAAACCGCGCCGGTCGTAGGAGTAGCCGAACGACCGCTGGCTTACGAGACGATTACGCGCCTGAATCGGCCTGCGCCCCGCTCGCCCCAGCCCCGCTTTGCCGCCACAGAACAGCAGATGAGCCAGTCGCTGGCCCCCGCCGGCAAATCTCTGCCGGCGCTGCGCGTGCTCGGACAATACCGCCGGGATTATATCCTGGCGGAAGGCCCGGACGGCCTGTACCTGATTGACCAGCATGCGGCTCATGAACGCATTCAATATGAAAAATTGATGGCTGAGCACGCTGGCCGGCAGATTGCGGTTCAGGTTCTGCTGGAGCCGGAGGTGGTGGAAACCAGCCCCCAGCAATCCGCCCTGTTTCTGAAATACCAGGCGGAACTGGCGGGAGCGGGTTTTGCCCTGGAGCTATTCGGGCCGGGCCACTGGCTGGTGAGAAGCGTACCCGCTTTGCTGGCCGAGCGGAACTGGCGTGAAGTGCTGGCCGACCTGCTCGAGGCGTCACCCGCCGACGCTGAGCGTTTCACCGATAAACTGCTGGCCTTAGCCGCCTGTCACGGCGCCATCCGGTTCGGGCAGGTGCTGGAGATGGATGAAATGCGCGCCCTGGTCAGGCAACTCGAAAATGTCGATATCCCGCAAAGCTGCCCGCACGGCCGGCCGCTAATGATTTGCCTGACGGACGACAGGCTGGCTCAGGAGTTCAAGAGGACATAACAGAGGAAGTTTCCGCCTTTACCAGGCTCAAACTGCAGGCTGACCGCTGCCGCCCGGTTTGACTAGGGGCAGGCCCTGAACGCAGAGCGGACAAGCGGTCGGGTCGTAAGCCGGGGTGACGGAGCGCAGGCAACTCATCACCGGGTATCCAAAACCGAGGTCGCGGTCGGAACGGTCCACCAGCACCCCTATCCCTGCCACCACGCCACCCAATTCAGACACGGCACTCAACACTTCCCTCACCGATTTCCCGGTGGTCAGGATGTCATCCACCACCAGTACCCGTTCGCCGGCGTTCAGCACAAAACCGCGCCTGAAAGTGCGCTTCTCGCCTTCCTTCTCGGCGAAAATGCAGCGGAGTCCCATCTGGCGGGCCGCTTCGAAGGCCAGGATGATGCCACCGGTGGTTGGCCCCGCCACCACGTCGATGCTGGAGTTCTTAAAATGCGCGACAATCATACCGCACAGGCGCTGGGCGATGCGCGGCTGTTCCAGGATGCGGAACTTTTCCCAGTAAACGGGTGAATGCAAGCCGGAGGTGAGCAGAAAATGCCCTTCCAAGATGGCGCCGGACTGCTTGAATATAGATTCAACATCTCCGGTTGGTTCCGGTTTTATCGGCGTCACGAAAACGCCACCGCAGGATGATTATAATTGGGGGCTCCGCCCCACTTGGCCGGCGGCCAGATTACCACCCAGGCCTTGCCCATGAAATCCTCCAGAGGAATAGTCCAGCCCCCGTTGTGAGAATCGTTCGAATTGTTGCGGTTGTCTCCCAGAACCAGGTACCGTCCGGCCACAGGAAAATACGCCTCTACTTGCTTCAGCACGAGCCGGCAATGTGATTGGCGGG
>CAZPAL010000208.1:0-1637 GCA_964584525.1 uncultured Dehalococcoidales bacterium
TGGCAGAGCGGGATTAGCTCGGGTGTCTTTTTGGCGGCCATGATGCCGGCCACGCGCGCCACTGCCAGCACATCGCCTTTTTTGGCCTGCTGCTCTTTGATGACTGCCAGTGTGGCGGGCTGCATGCGCACGCCCCCAACCGCCACCGCCTCACGCCGGGTGTCGTCTTTGGCGCCGACATCCACCATGCAGGCCTGGCCTTTTATATCTACGTGTGTCAGTTCGTTCATGTCTTGCCTCCGCTGAGCGGCGTTATCCGCCGATTTGCCACATCTTGCGTTCGAAGGAACCGCTCCGTGTTTCAAGTTGGTGGCGTTCTTTTTTCATCCCAGCCGCCTGCAGCATCAATTCCTGAAGCTCCCCGATACCGGCTCCACCCCGCAAGGCCGGCTTGAGGTCAATCTCATCGTCGCGCAGCAGGCAGGGGCGCAGCTTGCCGTCGGCGGTGAGGCGGAAGCGGTTGCAGGCCGCGCAGAAGCAATCCGTTACCGGGCCGATGAAGCCGACGCTGCCAGCCGAGCCCGGTATGCGGTAATACTTGGCCGGGCCGTGCCCCTCCGACGGCCAGCAAGGCTCCAGCCCGCCCAGTTCATTCTCGATGGCGGCGCGAATCTCGGTTATGGATACCATTTTATGCCCGTTGGTGTCATCCACCAGCGGCATTTCCTCTATGTAACGCACATGCCAGCCGTCGGTGACGCTTTTACGGGCGATATCAACTACTTCGTCGTCGTTGACGCCGCGCAGCACTACCGTATTGATTTTAACCGGGTTCAAACCCGCCCGGCGGGCTGCTTCAATGCCGGCCAGCGCATCCTCGAGTTTGGCCTTGCCGCAAATCGAGGCGAAACGTTCAGGTTTGAAGGTATCGAGGCTGATGTTGACCCGTTTCAATCCGGCCGCCTTGAGAGCGTCGGCCTGCTCTGCCAGCAGGACGGCATTGGTGGTCATGGAGATATCCTGGATACCCGGAATGGCGGCGAGGATGCTGACTAAATTGCTGACGTACGGGCGAACCAGGGGTTCGCCGCCGGTGAGCCGGATGCTGCTCACTCCCAGCCTGGCCGCAGCTTCTACCACCCGTCCGATTTCTTCGTAACGCAGGATATCGTCATGGGTAAGGTGCGGCTGGTCGACGCCGGTGCAATAGACGCAGCGCAGGTTGCACAGGTCGGTGACCGAAATGCGCAGGTAATCTATATGGCGGTGATAGCTGTCTAAAAAGCTTTGACTCATTCCCAACCTCTTGTGCTCCGACCTGTATCTGCCTGTTTACTGCTGAAATAACGGACACCCCCATTCAGGGAGGCGTGACAGGTCAATATGACCATCCCCTCCTTTCCAAATGGGCGGCGGCCGCGTTTCCCCGGATACCTTAAACGGTTGCCAGCCATGAGACGGGCTTGTAGGCAAGACAACTCGAAGGGAAAATGTACATTTATAAGAATATAACCGCGTCCAATATATCATTGAAAAAAGGCATTGTCAAAGCCTCTCAAGCTCTCCGGTTATATCATGGAAACTTTATTCCGATGAAAGACGGAATCCAGGTTGTTACCCGTCATTGCGAACTTGCGAAGCAAGTGTGGCAATCTCGTACTTCAGCGCCCATGCTGGAAGCCACGAAGGGTGGCTGA
>CAZPAL010000209.1:0-1614 GCA_964584525.1 uncultured Dehalococcoidales bacterium
GGTGATGGTGAGCCGGCTGTCGGCCAGGTGCGGAAAAAACTCGCCCAGGCGCTTGCCGGCGGCGCTGCGCCCGCTGACCGAAACCAGCTCCACAGCAGGGTGGCGGCTGAGCAGGCGCGCCAGTTCCACTCCGGCATAACCGGTGACGTTTACAATGCCTACCGTAGTTTTGGCGGCGGTGTTCATTTCAGCGTGCATCCTTCACAGTAACTTTCCAGTTTGCGCAGCTCCTCGCGCGTGCCCAGCGCGATCACCCTGTCGCCGGCTTCCAGAAGCTCTTCGTCGGACGGATTGGCTATCAGCTTTCCCTGTTTCTTGGTCAGCGTCAGAACGGCGGCTTTGTTGTTTTTCCTCACCTCGCCGGCCTTCTGCCCGTCCAGCGGGGAACCCGCGCCGACGATGACGTTTTCCAGGTGCAATTCGTGCCCGCGGTAAGAGATGGTTTCGACGAAATCCACCACGTCCGGCTGCAGGGCCAGCATGGCCATGCGGCGGGCGCCCAGCGAATAGGGGGAGATGATGCGGCTGGCACCGGCGCGCTTGAGCTTGGCTTCCGCTTCCGGGGTGGAAATGCGGGATTCTATGAACAGGTTGGGCTCCAGCTGGCGGGCGGTGAGGGTGACATAGGTGGCGTCGGCATCGCTGCCCAGTGCCACAATCAGGCCGCGGCAGCGTTCTATGCCGGCTTCCCTGAGCACGTTTTCGTCGGCGGCATCGGCCAGCAGGTGCAGGCGCCCGTCCATCTCGGCACGGGCGACGGCTTCCTTGTCGCGGTCGATGACGACGAAATCGGCGCCCTCGGCAGCCAGCATGCGGCTGATTTCCTGCCCGACCCGCCCGTAGCCGCACAGGATAAAATGCCCTTTGAGGTTAGCGATGTGATTTTTCATCCTTCGCCTCCAAAGCGTTGTGCCCAGCCTGCCTTCCAGCACGAACTCCACCACCGCGGTCAGCGCGTAGAGCGCGCCGCCCACTCCTATGATGAGCAGGAACATGGTGAAGATGCGCCCGACGGCGTCCAGCGGTTGCACTTCCATGTAGCCCACGGTGGTGATGGTGATGACCGTCATGTAGAGGGCATCCAGCAGGCTCCAGCCCTCAATCAGCGTGTAGCCCAGTGTGCCGATGAGAAGGATGCCTATCAGGCCGGCGAGTGCGGCCAGCAGCTTTTTGGGTGCGCCCATGGGCGACGCCTCCATCACCAGAGTTCATCTATTCTAGCATATTGTAAAAGTTCCGAAACGTGGTGGGAGCCGCTGCGGGTGTTCACGGGGTGGAACCACCCAACCCAGGATGCTTCGTCTCTCGCTGCGCTCGTTCCTCCAGCATGACACGAATGAAGCGTTTACCAGGTGTCATCCTGGAGGCCATGAAGAATGGCCGAAGAATCTGGGGCTGGGGGATACGCCGCTCCGCCGGATGCTTCAGTCACCCTTCGTGGCTTCCGGCATGGATAACCACTCCCGCAATACTGGAATCTAAATCCCGGGGAGTCCAAGAGGGGCGATAGCCCCTCTTGGAAAACTATTCCCCTCTCTTCTAAAGAGAGGGGCAGGGGTGAGTTCGTCCCCACATTATTTGCCCCGTGCTAATAGGATATGTTACTATCTATAT
>CAZPAL010000210.1:0-1556 GCA_964584525.1 uncultured Dehalococcoidales bacterium
TGGTGACATTTTCCCTGAACACTTAACTGATGACAAAATCGTAGAACATTAACAGCCAGCCGGGCCTCAGGTTTACAGGCTTCAACCGGCAACTTATAATGATATATAGAATGCCGGGAAGCGAAGTGATGAAAAGCGAAGCGGAAAATGAACCCTGGTTGAGCATCGGGGAAGCTTGCCGCATACTGGGCGTAAGTGAGGCCACGCTGCGCCAGTGGACCGATGATGGCAAGGTTCAGGTTTTTATCACCCCGGGCGGGCACCGCCGGTATGACCGCCGGAAAATCCATGAATTCATGCTCTCCCACCAGAAAACCCTGGGGATACAGGACCTGGTGGCCAAAATAGAGGGCACGGCCGAACCTCACCGGGAAATAGGAGCGGCATACACCAGTCTGCCCGATTCGCCGGCCAGTTTTGACGCGGACCGCAAGCAACATCTGGCACACCTCGGCCGCCGGATTCTGGACCTCATCGCCAGCTATGTTTCCAGCCGGGAGAAGCGTGTCGAGAGCCTCCGGCAGGCCCGGGCTGTGGGACAGGAATTTGGCACCACCCTGGCGGAGGCCGGGCTGACGCTGACCGATTCCATCCAGGCCTTCACTTCGCACCGCCGGCCGATTGTTGAGGGCGTGATGGCTATGATGAAACAGCGCGAAATCATCGCCGAAGACATCCTCAAGGCACTACCGCTGATTGACGAAATAATGGACCAAACCCTGCTTTCCCTGGTCGAGGCTCACCAGCGGGAGCAGCGCCCCCCTGTTTGTTGAGGCCCCTTTTCCTTCTGAAAATTAAACTCCCGAAAACGACTCCAACCCCTCCCTGTAGATTTTATTAGAAATTGACAACTTTATTGGCCTTTCTATATAATTTATAAGATTATTGGCAGGCTTCTTTTCAGGGCATATAACCTCCGGGAGTCAGGGTTGCAGGCTGAGGTTTGGTGTGCCGGCCGGTAAGCGCGACTTAGCGAACTGATTGGATTGGAGAGAATATGCCGTCATCTACCAAGCCTCAAGCGCCGGCTGGCGCTCCGCAGCTCGTGGCCTGGGAGATAACCCGCAGCTGCAACCTCTTTTGCGCTCATTGCCGGGCGTCGGCCCAGCAACACGACTATCAGGGCGAGCTTCCAACCGCGCAGTGCCTCGCACTTATCGACCAGATTGTAGAAGTCGGCAAACCCATCCTTATCCTTACCGGCGGCGAACCGCTGCTGAGAAGCGACATCTTCGAGATAGGCGCCTATGCGCATAGGGCAGGGTTGAGGGTTGTTATCGGCACCAACGGCACGCTTATAGATGATGGGATGGCCCGCCGCATCAAAGCCATTCCGGCCTCGCGCATCAGCATCAGCTTGGACTTTCCTACCCCGGAGCTTCAGGACCGGTTCCGCGGAAAAAGCGGAGCTTTCTTCGCCGCCGTCGAAGGCATCCACTGCGCCCACAACGCCGGCCTGGAGGTGCAGATTAACAGCACCATCACCCGGCTGAATGTCGGCTATCTGCCTGCCCTGGTGGAGCTGGCGCTGGAACTGGGGGTGGCCGCCTTTCATC